>NZ_LZHN01000004.1:0-140482 GCF_001690435.1 Gilliamella sp. Nev3-1
AAATTCTGGCCCATTATCGACCCGTATTTTTAATGGATACCCATGATATTCGGCCAGTTTATCTAAGTAACGGGTAATCCTTCCTGCTGGTAAGCTTACTGCAATATCAATACCTAACGCCTCACGATTAAAGTCATCGATGACATTGAATGTTCTAAAGCGACGTTGATTACGGCTACTGTCACTCATAAAATCCATTGACCAACAGTCACTTTGTTTATTGGGGACTAATAATCTTTCTGGGCATCGTGGAGGAATGCGTTTTTTACGCTTTACCCTGAGATTAAGCTTTAATTCACAATACACCCGATATACCCGTTTATGATTCCATTGATAGCCGAGCTTTCTGATACGATTAAAACATTTAGGAAAGCCCCAACGTAAATGCCGGTCT
This sequence comes from Gilliamella sp. Nev3-1, assembly GCF_001690435.1. Classification (NCBI taxonomy): domain Bacteria; kingdom Pseudomonadati; phylum Pseudomonadota; class Gammaproteobacteria; order Orbales; family Orbaceae; genus Gilliamella; species Gilliamella sp. Nev3-1. The sequence continues at coordinate 395 of NZ_LZHN01000004.1, forward strand.
GTGATAGCATTCAACACCGAAACAATCGCCGAATCATCCTGTAACTTAGCTTGATAATAGTAAGCACAACGGCTTAAACCAACAATGGCACAACTCATTGCAATAGTAACCGAATGATTTTGTTGTAGTTGCTGTGCCCACATTTTACGTGCCTTGGTGGGCACTAAAGCTTTTTTATGATTTCTTCCTGAAGCTGGGATCTTAAGCTCAGTTCGGCAAACATCTGTTTAAGCTTGCGGTTTTCAGCCTCCAGCTCCTTTAAGCGTTTGATATCCGACGTTTCCATTCCGCTGTATTTTTCTCGCCATTTATAGAAAGTTGAATTACCCATGCCATATTTACGGCACAGTTCTTTAACGGGAATACCCGCTTCAGCTTCTTTTAAAATAGCGATGATTTGATGTTCAGTCATTTTTTTCATAATTAAATCCCCTTTACTTGTATCATAGAGAATTTTCTACTTTTTTGCTGTACTATTTTAGGGGATAGTTACATTAATGTTCTAATAATACTTTTCATAGAATTATATAAAACGTCTTAAATCAACTTAATGCTAATCATTTATTTATTACCATCATTGATAAAAATAATGTGTAGGCTCAATACGTTTGCCAATGGTTAAATTAATTGCCCCCTTGCAAATGTTTTATGGCTTCTTCTAGATTGCTACATTGGGGAAATAATACTGCAATTTTGGTAAAGTGTGTGCAATCCGTATCGTGGATATTTTTAGTTTGAGTTTTGTATGATAGTGATGAGTCTTATTTTATGGTATAGAGCTTTTTTGGCGATATCTCCGTTATGCTATCTTGCTAAAAACTTACTCCAAAACAGAAATAATAAAAAACTCGTTTAATTTAGATAACATGGTGAAAATAGCTTAATGACTTATAAATAATTATAATTGTTTTTATTTAAGATATTAGCATGATTTTTTGAAATCTTAGAATACTTTTATCTTTTTATTAATAGGTAATTGTTAGAAGGATAGATAATATGAAAAGGAAAATATTGAGTGTTACTCTAGCTATTATGGCTTGGTTTGGTGCAGTTTTTTTGTTAATGCCTATCAAATTGATTGCCCACAAAACATCAAGGCTAAAGAAGAAGTTGAAAACAGGCCTAATGGGTGGGAGGTTTCTGATGATATAAATAGTTTAACTATATCGTTTAGTAGCATGATTGTTTATCACGGTAAGCCTTCTAGAAAGGTCAGTTTAAAACCAGCAAAAGGATGGGTTGAAGGTAAGAAACATGAGTTAATATGGGAAGTCGATTTTAAAGCTGATGTTGAACCTTATTATGTTAGTTGCTCTTATAATGGCAGTAGAATTGAGCTAATAAAAAAAATTGATTTATCAATGAAAAGTTGTTGGGCTGATTATTTTGAAGATGAACAAGGAAAAAAAGGAACACTTACCTGTAGCACAAGTGAAGCAAAAGATTTGCATTAGTTGAAATATGGGATTTGTTGTTATATGTAATAGCTGACAACTTAAATCCCTTTTAGACTATTTATTGTGCTGTCACCACCAACGGTAAAAATGGTGTGTTGGGCCAATTCCGTTACCAATATTTAAATTATCAGCATGGCTAATGGCTCCTTGCAAATAATTTTTAGCCTGCATTACAGCTTCTACTAAATTATATTTGGGTAATAATGCGGCAATTGCTGCAGATAGTGTGCAACCTGTTCCGTGAGTATTTTTAGTTTGAATTCGTGGAGAAGTTATTCTTATTACATTATCTTGGGTTATCAAATAATCAGGGCTTTGACTACCTGACAAATGCCCGCCTTTCATTAAAACCGCTTTGCAACCCAATTTGAGTAATTCATCCCCTTGCTTTTGCATATCATCTTCGTTTTTGGCCTCACCACAATCAAGTAGTGCTGCTGCTTCAGGAATATTAGGAGTAACAATGGTTGCTAAGGGTAATAATAACTCACGAATAGCAGTTATGGCATCAGATTTGAGCAGGGGATGTCCTCCTTTAGCTATCATTACAGTATCTAAGACGATAGCAGGAATAGCATTTGTGATAAGAAGATGGTGAACTGCTATGACTATCTCTTTATTCATTAGCATTCCCATTTTTACACTATTAATTTGAATATCTTGATATAGCGTATTGAATTGAGCTGCAACAAATTCAGGGGTAATGGCTAATACCGCATCAACCCCTCGTGTGCTTTGTGCCGTTAATGCAGTGATAACTGACATGCCATAAGCCCCGAGTGCCGAAAAAGTTTTTAAATCGGCTTGAATTCCTGCGCCACCGCTGGGATCTGACCCAGCAATGGTTAATGCAATTGTTGTCATAATGTATGCCCTATTTAGCCTTCCTGATTTGAGTAATGAGCGATAACGTCGCTTGCTCAATATCTTGTTTACCACAAATAGCTGAAACCACAGCAACGCCGTCGATACCTGTTTGAATAACGTTAGTCACATTATTTTCATCAATACCGCCAATAGCTACAGCAGGACATTGCTTTAGTTCTATTAGTTCAATTAATTGTTCGGTTCCCAGTGCTACTGCTGCATCTTTTTTCGTTGCGGTTGGAAAGATAGGACCAATACCAATATAATCGACCTTATGCCATGGAACGCTATCAAGTTGACGTCGATTAGCGATCGAAAACCCTAACCATTTATCTCTACCAATTAATTGACGAGTAACATCAACAGGAAGATCACTTTGTCCAATATGTACACCATCGGCGTCAACCGCTAAAGCAATATCGACATGATCATTAATAAACAGTGGTACGGGTGTTTCATTCAGCGCTTCTTTCAATGCTAATGCGGCATAATACCAATCTTTACCGCTAAACTTATGTTCAGATCTTAACTGTACTGCAGTTGCCCCATTAGAAACAGCAATTTTTGTGGTATTTACCATGCCACTAATACCACCACATAATAATGGATCAAGGACTAAATAAAGAGTTAAATCTAATTGCTTTTTCATCTTGTTCCTTATTGATGCAATGAATTAAACAGAGATAGTTGATCTAGTAGTGATACCGCAAAGGTACCTAATCCTTGCTGTTTATTGGCAAGTTGACCTGCTTTTTTCATCATAAAACAAGCTGAGGCGGTAGCTGATAAAGGATCTGATGAATTGGCAATAAAAGCAGCTACCATAGCAGATAGTGCACAGCCTGTTCCTGTTACTTTTGTTAAAGCAATATCGCCACCAGTGATGCTATATAAGATGTTGCCATTAGTGATATAATCAATATCCCCCGTCATTGCAACAATCGTTTGATATTTTTGTGCAAGTGCTTTGGCTGCATGTACAGCAGATGTCGTTGAGTTTTGACCATCAGGTCCTTTCGATGATCCATTTTCACCATTTAGTACTAATATTTCTGATGCATTACCGCGTATGACTGTTGGCTTTAATGATAGTAATTGACATACAATTTCAGTTCGATAATTAAGCGCCCCCCCCACAGCGACAGGATCAAGCACCCATGGAGTTTGTGTTTGCAAAGCTTGGATTGTTGCTAACAACATACTTTTGGCTGTGCTACTGTGAATGGTGCCAATATTAATCAATAAACTATCCGCAATGGTGATAAATGACTCCACCTCTTGCTTGGCAATAACCATTGCTGGTGATGCACCAATAGCGAGTAACACATTTGCGGTAAAATTTTGCACCACATCATTTGTAATACAATGCACTAATGGGTTTTGTTGTTTTACATGATAGATAAAAGGAGTTGCTTGTACTAATTGAAATGGTTTGTTTTCTAACATATTTATTCCCTGTTATTTTAGAACTAAAATATTGGGAAGAATTTGCCAAATTAAAGCTAAGATGGCTTAGACTTCCCTACGCTGGCATAACCCAGATCAGGTTCAACGGGTAAAATCTCAGTTTTTTGTCAAAACAAAAAACACCCCGAGTCAAAATTTGTTCATCCATTATGAACTGACTATCAGTTTTTAACAAACTATTGTAATAACTTTTCAATATCTGTTATTGCCTTTCTGTCTGGCAAAAAGATGATTAGATGATCATTATCTTCTATCATCAAATCAGTATTAATAATAATCACATCTTCACCACGAACAACAGCTCCAATTGTTGCACCTGAAGGCAGTTTTAAGCCATTAATATTTTTGCCCACCAGTTTTGATGTATCATTATTGCCTTTGGCAACCACTTCGATAATTTCAGATTCGCCTTGCCTTAGCGAAACGACTTTAACCATACCAGTTTGTCTTACATGACTTAATAGTTCTGAAATGGTGGCATGTTGTGGCGATATTGCGATATCAATCACACTATCATTAATCAATTCAAGGTAGGCTTGGCGTTGAATTAGTACGATCACTTTTTTTGCGCCCATTCTTTTGGCAAGCATAGATGACATGATATTGGATTCATCGTCACCTGTGACTGCAATAAAAAGATCGGTAAGCTCAACTTGCTCTTGTGAAAGTAATTCTTGATCAGATGACTCACCATGCAACACTGTGGTATTAACCAGTTGCTCGGCAATGAGTTCGGCTCGCTCAGCATTGCGTTCAATTAACTTGACTTGGTAATCATTTTCCAAACGCTTTGCTAAAGCGACAGCAACACTACCACCACCACTAATAATGATTCGCTTATAAGGTTTTTCTAATCGTTGTAGTTCGCTGGTTACAGCTTTGATATTAACTGGTGGCGTAATAAAATACACCATATCTCCCGCTTCAACCAAGGTTGAGCCAAGCGGACGAATAAAGCGGTTTTTACGATAAATAGCAACCACTCGCGCTTCAACATGAGGTAAATGTTCTTTGAGCTCGGATAATTCACTGCCAACTAAAGCACCGCCATAATAAGCCGTTACCGCCACTAGACACACTCGGTTATCATAAAAAGAAGCAAATTGCAATGAGCCAGGGTATTGAACTAATTGACTTATATGATTGGTGATAAGATTTTCTGGGGCAATGATATGATCGATATTAATACAGTCTTTATTGAAAAAAGGATAATTTTCATCATTATATTCAGGCGCTCTAATGCGAGCCACTTTTTGTGGAATACTAAATAAGACATGACCAATTTGGCAGGCCATCATATTGACTTCATCAGAGTTAGTTACAGCAACAAGCATATCGGCCGATTCAGCGCCAGCACTTTCTAATACCTGAGGATAGGATGATTTTCCACAAATTACCTGTAAATCAAAACGCTCTTGTAGCGATTGCAATCTATCATGATCTTCATCCACCACAGTAATATCGTTTTGTTTTTCGGTAACAAGATATTCCGCAAGTGCACTACCTGTTTGTCCTGCACCAAGAATAATAATCTTCATAACTAGCCTATATATTTAGATGGCTTTAACCATTATCCATTTACTTAGTATATTAAAGCCATTGCATATCATTCATTTTTTAGTCGCAATCTGTTATTGATTTTGCAATTATACAAACCCGATTGCATCATAGACTTTTTTCAACGTTGGCTCGGCTTTTGAACGTGCTTTTTCAGCTCCATCTTGCATGATTGAAAATAGATAATGTTCATCGTCACGATACTCATGATATTTAGCTTGCAAGGTAGTTAACATATCAATGACTTGCGTTGCAACTTCTGTTTTGAGGTGACCATACATTTTACCTTCAAACTCTTTTTCAAGCTCGGCAATAGGCTTACCTGTCACACCAGTTAAAATATCAAGTAGATTTGAAACACCAACTTTATTTTTAACATCATAGCGTACTACTGGTGGCTCATCAGAATCAGTCATTGCACGTTTGATTTTCTTCTCAATATCTTTTGGATTTTCGAGTAAACCAATCACATTATTACGGTTTTCATCTGATTTGGACATTTTCTTAGTCGGCTCTTGCAATGACATAACGCGCGCACCAACCCTGGCAATGAACGGCTCGGGAACAGTAAAAATATCACCATAAAGCGCATTAAAACGCATAGCAATATCACGCGATAATTCAAGATGCTGTTTTTGATCATCACCAACAGGAACTAAGTTTGCTTGATAGAGTAAAATATCAGCAGCCATAAGTACAGGATAATCAAATAGCCCTGCATTGATATTCTCTGAATGGCGTGATGACTTATCTTTAAATTGCGTCATACGGCTAAGCTCACCAAAATAGGTGTAGCAATTTAAAGCCCAGCCTAACTCTGCATGTGCAGGCACATGCGATTGTACAAAAATAGTGCTTTTTTGCGGATCAATACCACAAGCTAAATAAAGGGCTAGTGTATCTAATGTGGCTTTACGTAATTTGTTTGGATCTTGACGTACGGTAATTGCATGCTGATTAACAATACAATAAACGCAATCATATTCGTTTTGCAAAGACACCCAATTTTTTAAAGCACCTAAGTAGTTGCCAAGTGTTAGTTCCCCTGATGGCTGAGCGCCACTAAATACAATCGGTTTACTCATAATTTCTTCCTAATTTATACTCATTATTTTTTTGCATCAGCTTTTGGCTGAGGTAGAATTGTTAATATATCTTTAAAATCGTCAAATAAAAAATCGGGATTACTAGTAGCAATTGAAACGCCATAGTTATAGCCATAGCTTAAGGCAACAGTTGGGCAGTTAGCATTTTGCGCAGCAGTGATATCGTTTTTCGAATCACCAACAAAAAGTAACTGATCGCTAAACAATCCAAATTTCGCCATTACTTGATACAAAGGAGCTGGGTGTGGTTTTAATTTGATCACATCGCCACCGCCAAGTACTAGCGAAAAGAACTCTTTTATGCCTAGTGACGCTAGTAATGCAGGTAAAAATTGGGCTGGCTTATTGGTCACTAATGCAAGTGGATAATGATTATCATAAAGCACTTTTAAAGTTTCTTTAACATTCGGAAACAGCCTAGTTTCGACATCAATAACTTTATCATAATGTTGGTTAAATAATATCTTGGCTTTGGCAAATTGTTCTTTTGATGGCTCAATAGTAATGGCTTTAAAAACGCGTTCTAGCATGATATCAATGCCATTACCAACGAAATTTTTGATCTGCTCATTGCTGATCGTTGGTAAATTCAACTCTGCCAACATATTTTGTGTAGCCAGTGCCAGTCCCGGCACACTATCAACCAATGTACCATCTAAATCAAATGCGATTGCTTGAATATCTTTTAGTTTATTCATGTATCACTCCTGCTAACTCTTTACGCATGGCATCAATGACGGTTTTATAATCAGGCTGGCTAAATATGGCGGAGCCAGCAACAAACATATCTGCACCTGCTTTAGCTATTTCAGCAATATTTTCTACTTTTACCCCACCGTCAATTTCTAAACGAATATTTAATCCTGATGCAATTATACGTTGTTTAACTTGGTGTAATTTTTTCAAGGTTGCGGGAATAAAAGATTGCCCCCCAAAGCCAGGATTAACGCTCATCAACAAAATAATATCAATTTTGTCCATGACATAATCTAAATAATCCAGCGGAGTGGCTGGATTTAATACAATACCTGCCGTGCAACCATGATCTTTAATTAATTGTAATGAGCGATCTAAATGAATCGTCGCTTCTGGATGAATAGAGATATTAGTAGCACCAGCTTTAGCAAATGAGGCTATTAGCTCTTCAACAGGGGATACCATCAAATGCACATCAATAGGTACGCTAATGCCATAATCTCGCAGTGCTTTACAAAACATCGCCCCCATTGTTAGATTAGGTACAAAATGGTTATCCATAACATCAAAATGGATAACATCGGCTCCGGCGTCAATGACCTTTTGCGCATCTTCACCAAGGCGCGCAAAATCAGCTGACAATATTGATGGAGCAATAATAAATTTTTTCATAACCTACCTCATGATAACCCATTTTATATTCAAGCCTGATTATGACTTTTTATAGAGAGCTAAAATCTCATCAATTTTTTTACGACCCTCACCTGCACAGCTAATTGAACGACGCATTTCTGCGCGATAAAGCTCGCTTGCTTTGCTATAAAGAGTCATTGTGTAATCAGTATAATGATTAGATACTAGCACGGGTATATTCTTTTTATATGCTATAGTTTCAGCCAATTTCGACAAGTTTTTATGTTCTTCAAATCCAAAAATATTTGAATAATAAGCTGTAAACCCTACTGATTGATTTGGGGGTATGTAGGGCGGATCACAATAAATAACCGAATTTCTTTCTGCCTTCTTCATGACCTCATGATAAGGTGCGCAAATAAATTTCGCTTTTTGTGCTTTTTCTGCAAAAAAATAAAGTTCTTTTTCAGGAAAATAAATGGTTTTATAACGCCCAAATGGCACATTAAATAATCCACTATTGTTATAACGACATAGGCCGTTATAACAATGTCGGTTTAAATAAACAAATAATAATGATCTAAAATATCGATCTTTACTATGATTAAATACATCTCTAAGCTGATAAAACGCATCAGGTTGATTATTTTGAGTAGTAAAAAGCAATCTGAGATCACGAATAAATTGATCTGGAGTTGATTGTAACAAGGTATATAGTGAAATTAAGTCTTGATTGATATCCGCTAAAATATAGTTTTCGTAGTTTGTATTTAAAAACACAGAACCAGCTCCGACAAAAGGCTCAATCAATAGATCGCCTTCTGGAAGATACCGTTTGATTGTGTCCACAAGCTCATACTTTCCTCCAGCCCATTTTAAAAAGGCTCGTTGCTTCTTCAACGGATACTCCTATTTGTCGTTGATTGGATAAATAAACGATATTACTTATTATTTTTCTATTTTTTCTTTATTAACAACCGCACCCGATTTAACCCATGGTTTATCTTTTAAGAGTGCTGATGGTAAAGATTTAATAGCTTTACGTGCTTCATTAGCTGATGAATAATCACCTTTTACTAAAATAAACCACGTTCCTGAACTATATTCAGTTTTATATATATGGTAATTAGTTATATTGTTTTGTTTAATAAATTTTTTCAACCCCTCAACTGATTTGGATGCACTTAGCTGAATAACATAATGATCATTACTTATTTTAATTTTTTTTCCTAAATCAGCTTTTTCTTCTTTACGATTAACTGTTTTCTTATCATGATCATTATTATTTTTCTTAGTATTAGTTGATTGTGAAATATTTATATTATTAGAAATACTAGCGTTAGTTCTTCTATTTTGTGTTGTAATAGTATTAGAGTGTCCCTTAACCTCAGAATTTAGATTATCTATTGAGCTTAAACTATCATCTGTATTATCAGAACTTTCAGTTTGAGATCCATTAACAACTGCGCCACTTTGCCCATTTGAAATCAAACTGTTAGTTTCTTCTGTTGTCGTAACATCATTAACGGTAGGTGATGTTAATGCTGTTACTTCATTTTTGCGAGAAGAGTAAAAAATAATCAAGCCAAGCAATAATAGAAAAATAATGGCTACCGAACCGAAGATAACTAATTTTTTCTTTGGAAAATTTTGAAGAAGGTTTAGCAACTTTAATGAAGGCGTAGAGTCCTTACTCGGTTGCTCTAAAATATAACGGTCATCTTTATCTACACGCATACTTACTCCTTAACCTATAAAAAGGTTTATTACTTCATTAATAGCTATTACATCCAAAATAAGTTGCTTAAATCTGTTCTATTTTATCAATAATATAACTGGCAACACCTTTGGCACTTTGTTCATCAGTTTTAATGGTAATATCGGCAATTTCTTTGTAAAGAGGTTCACGTTCACCTGCAAGTTCTTCATAAAGCTCACGAGGTGTGTTACCACCTTGCAGTAATGGACGGCGTTTATCTTTTTGTGTTCTTGCCATTTGCTTTTCAATGGTTGTTTCAAGATAAACAACAATTCCACGTGCTGACAATCGGTTGCGTGTCTCTTTTGATAAGACAGAACCACCACCAGTTGCCAGAACTACGCCTTGTTTTTCAGTCAATTCGTTAATGACTTTTTCTTCTCTGGCACGGAATCCCTCTTCTCCTTCTAGGTCAAAAATCCATGCAATATCGGCTCCAGTACGTTTCTCAATCTCTTGATCTGAGTCAAAAAAATCCATGCCTAACTGTTGCGCAATTTGTCGGCCTATTGTGCTTTTTCCTGCCCCCATAGGGCCAATTAGAAAGATATTTCGCTTTTCTGCCATTGTAGTTTCATCATCTATTAATTTTGGTTAAAATATACAACACAACATCAATTTTAGTTGATTAAAAATCATACAAAATTCAATTGTGTAACTTTTCCTTTGATCTCCGTCTAACGACAAAAATTTAGGTCGGTAATTATCTCAATAGATAGCACCTTTTGGCAATAGGTATTTATTAATAGTTTTAGCTAATACCAGCTTGATGCAAATCATGAATATTTAAAGCACCGACTAATTCACCCTCATTGTTAACGACTGGTGCAGCGGTAATATTGTGATCATTAAAGGATTTTAATGCTTCAACCGCTTTCCAATTATCAGGGATAAGGTATCCTGGGCTGGTCATAACATCCAAAATACTATCTTGTAATGTACCATTTTTCAATAATAACCGACGTAAATCGCCATCGGTAAATACTCCAATTATTTTATTATTATTCTGACAGATTGCAACTAAACCTACACCTGTTCGACTTAATTCTAGCATAGCATCAAGAACCGTTGCTGTTTGTGGAACTTTAGGTATTCGATCGCCTGTTCGCATCACATCTCTGACATGATTAAGTAATTTAGCACCTAAACTACCTGCTGGGTGGGAGCGAGCAAAATCTTCTTCTCTAAAGCCTCGAGCTCGCATTACAGCAATCGCTAGCGCATCACCCATCAATAATGTGTTGGTTGAACTTGATGTTGGCGCTAATCCCATTGGGCATGCTTCTTTTTCTATCGAGATATTTAAAATAGCTTGAGCTGATTTAGCCAATGGCGAATCAACTCCGCCCGTAATTGCAATTACGGGTACATTCATTGTAGCGAGGATCGGCAGAATAATATTAAATTCTTTTGCCCGTCCGGAATAAGAAATTAAAATAGCCACATCATTGGCTGTTACCATGCCTAAATCGCCATGCAATGCTTCCGAAGGATGCATAAAAAAAGCGGGGCTGCCCGTGCTTGCTAACGATGCAGCAATTTTTTTCCCAATATGTCCTGATTTCCCAATACCTGAAACAACAACCTTACCTTTGGTGGTTAAGATAAGTTGGCATGCATTAATAAAATCTTTGCCAAGCCGATTAGGTAACTTTTCCGCTTCTTGTAACTCTAGTTCAAGAACTTCTCGACCATATTGTAATAATTTATCCATTTTCAATTAGCCTGTCGAATAAAAAAATCAGTGTCCAGTGAATGTATAATCGGTAAATAAAAGTAATCGATTATAAAAGCTAAACTATTATCAGTTTAACAATTAACGATCGAATATTCAAAAAAAGAAAGTCTTTTTATCAAAACTTTTCAGGTAAACAGGTGCTTGAAAGTAAATATGAGTTCACAACATTAGAGTAACTTAAAGTCCGAAAGCAACTTTTACGCCTAATGTAGTTAAAATGGTACCTAATAATTTATCGAAAATAGTTTGAATTTTAAAATAACGCCGTTGTATTGTTTGATTTTGAAAAACAAACACCACAAAAGGCCACCAAAAAAAGGCTTCAATCCAAATGATAAATGCAATGATAAGTTTACCAATCGTTGATGATTCAGCATCAAGCATTTGCGTAAAAATTGCTAGAAAAAATAACGTTGCTTTAGGGTTAAGTAAATTACATAAAAAACCTTGCGTAAAAGCCAATTTTGTTGAAATTAGCTGCTTAATTGGTTGTTTGCCAACTAAGCAAGTGGTCGCATTAGAGGCAAATAATGCTTTAAAGCCAAGCCATATAAGGAAAGCGGCACTGGCATAGCATAGCGTGTTATAGAGCAATGGAATGGTGCCAATCAACACCGCAAGACCAGCAACGCAATAGCTCATATGAATCAAAATAGCAGTGATCACATCTAAACAAGTAAATAATGCTGTTTTTCGGCGATAATTTAAACTGTTTTTAACACTAAAAAGAAATCAGGTCCAGACGGAATCATCCCCAAAAAACAGGTCGAGCCAACTAAAAGCAATGTATCCAACTCCATTTTCGGTACCTATTTAAATACCTGTGCTGAATTATTGATCGTTGCGATATTGGCTTTATTTTTTTCAATAAACTGTTTTTTATCAAAATTAGGGGCAGATAAATAGTCAGTTAGAAATTTGCCATTACTTGCAACTTGTGCCCCATTTAAAATTAAACGAGGCAAATCAATTTGGTAAATGGTTTGATCGGGTGTTTTTTGTAGATCTTGTATACTTGCGTTAGTTAATAGATAAAGCTTGCGCTCTTTTTGTGAAAGGCGATTAATGGTTGGCGTGCCAGATCCCATCATTAAATGATCTGGGAAAATATAAAATACAGTGTTTTCTAATACCCCTTCATCTTTTAATTGTTGAATAAATAACCCTAAATTATGATCTAATGAAGCAGCAACAAAAGACATATTATCTGGTTTGGGTGAAATAATTGATTTCATTCTTTCGTCATCAAAACCATTTGGAGCATGAGTTGAAACGGTTGATACAAATAAGGCAAATGGTTGGTTATTTTGACGCATTTGCGTAATCTGTTTTTGCGCAACATCAAAAATATCTTTGTCATATAATCCAAATGGTGCTGTTGGGTATTGCCCAACGTAATTTTTTTCCGAAATGACTTGCATACCCAAAAGCTCAGCAGTATGCCCAATACCAGCAAAATCAGGACTAGGCATCACATAACGGGTTTGATACCCAGCTTGTTTTAGCACATCACCCAAACTAACTAAGTTTGTTTGGTTTGCACGCATTAATGGGGATGTTGTGTAACCGCCAATTAAAAATGGCATGCCGGTCATATAAGTATACATGGAAGCAGTCGTCCAAGTGCTTCCAGTGCTCATTGGCATATTGGCAAAAAAAGTATAATCTTGGCAAAGATGTCGTAAATTAGGTGTAATATCTTCAAAGTCGAGAAAACCTTGTTCAAACGATTCTAATGATAACACAATAATATTTTTACCTTGTTGGCTAACAAGCTGGTTTTTATTGATGTAATTAGTCATATTGAGTGATTGCAATGCTTGCTCAAATGGTTCGCGCGGAGCACTAGTAACCTGATATATTTCATATAACCGGCTTAATGGTCCATTGTGGTAACTAATTGAAAATATAGCGATAACAGCGAGTAATATGCGAGGCAATAATCGGTATTTTCCTTTACACCAATTAGCGAGTTTTAATAGTAAAAAAATGAAAGAAAAAAAGACTACAATGACCAGAACGGCTTGCAATTTAAAAATAAATAGCCCTTCTATAATATCATTTATATTTAAATTCACATAAAACTGATAATCAATAAATCCACCACTAAAGTAGATAGAAGTTAGCTCCATTACAATAAAAATCGTTAATAAAGTTACGTTTAAAAATTGCCATTTTTTCTTTTTAAAGAGCGAGGCAAAAACAATTGTGATAATAAAAAGAGGTAAAACAATGAATGTCGATAATGGCATAAGATTTGTTACTCAATTTCTCAAAAATCAATTTTGCTAAAGTATATACTCAATACATAAAAAAATAAAAATATCGCTTAATGCTGTTTAATTTATCACATTATCTTCATAGCCTAACTTGAAAAGTGCTAATGGCAAAAGCAGACTTTTCATATATCAAATGATAATTATTAGCATTTGATGTTGATAATTGAAACCGTTAGCAATAAGATATCGCCAATAATGTCAAATAATTAGGTATTACTATGTCGTGTTATGTACGAAAATTAGCTTTAATTCTATTATCATCGTTGATTCCTTTCGCGTTATGTTATGCCGATATTTCATTACCTAAGCCACAAATAAAAGATGGAATGAGCTTATTTGAAAGCTTAAAAAAACGTGCTTCAACATCTGGTGGCGGGTTTCCTACTGGTAAGATTTCTGATGAGGAACTTTCACAAGTGCTTTGGGCAGCAAGTGGGTTGAACCGAGGTAAAACAGGATGGACAGTACCAATGGTTAAAGGTAAGCCACCTTATGTACGAATTTATATTGCTGGTGAAAAAGGCACTTTTTTATATGAGTGGGAAGGTCATTATTTAAGAGAAATTAATAATAAAGATATTCGCGCCGACATTGGTTTGCAAAATTTTACTAAGCGAGCCGCCTATTCATTAATTTTTGTGTCAGATGCTAATGTATTGGCTGATATAAATCCCGAAGAAAGTACTCACTTTAATTATACTGCTGTTGGCGCAATGAGTCAGAATGCTTATTTAGCTGCGGCAGCATTGAAATTAAATGCTCGTTATATTCATTCCATCAAGTCAGATGCCATAATTCAAGTGTAAATACCCCAAACTTAGTACACAACTCACGTAGAAAATTAAGCTGCTTGTTTTAGTGTTTTGTATTCAATCGGTGTCATGTTATTTAATGCCTCATGCGGTCTTTCGGTATTATAAATCGTTAACCATTCTTCGGTTATTCTCCTTGCTTGAGCTAAGTTGTTAAAAAGATATAAATCGAGTACCTCAGTGCGATAGGTACGATTAAACCGTTCAATATAGCCATTTTGATAAGGGCTACCGGGCTGGATATAATCAATGGCTATATCATGTGATTTAGCCCAGTTTATAAAGGTTTTTCCTGTAAATTCTGGCCCATTATCGACCCGTATTTTTAATGGATACCCATGATATTCGGCCAGTTTATCTAAGTAACGGGTAACTCTCCCTGCCGGTAAGCTTACTGCAATATCAATACCTAATGCCTCACGATTAAAGTCATCGATGACATTGAATGTCCTAAAGCGACGTTGATTACAGCGACTACCACTCATAAAATCCATTGACCAACAGTCACTTTGTTTATTGGGGACTAATAATCTTTCTGAGCATCGTGGAGGAATGCGTTTTTTACGCTTTACCCTGAGATTAAGCTTTAATTCACAATACACCCGATATACCCGTTTATGATTCCATTGATAGCCGAGCTTTCTGATACGATTAAAACATTTAGGAAAACCCCAGCGTAAATGCCTATCTGTGATAGCATTCAATACCGAAACAATCGCCGAATCATCCTGTAACTTAGCTTGATAATAGTAAGCACAACGGCTTAAACCAACAATGGCACAACTCATTGCAATAGTAACCGAATGATTTTGTTGTAGTTGCTGTGCCCACATTTTACGTGCCTTGGTGGGCACTAAAGCTTTTTTATGATTTCTTCCTGAAGCTGGGATCTTAAGCTCAGTTCGGCAAACATCTGTTTAAGCTTGCGGTTTTCAGCCTCCAGCTCCTTTAAGCGTTTGATATCCGACGTTTCCATTCCGCTGTATTTTTCTCGCCATTTATAGAAAGTTGAATTACCCATGCCATATTTACGGCACACCCGCTTCAGCTTCTTTTAAAATAGCTACGATTTGATGTTCAGTCATTTTTTTCATCATTGAATCCTCTTTTACTTTTATCATAGAGAATTTTCTACTTTTTTGCTGTACTATTTTAGGGGATAGTTACATTATGACTAATTAAAAATAACGGGAAAAGCCTTAAACTGATCAGTTTCTCACTCACTTCCCGTTTAACTATCTTGTTATTTATCTAGACGACATTGATGGGATTACCTGCAATAAAAGCATTTAAATTGTTATTTAGCCCTTCAGTTAGCCTCTGAAAGGCTTCTGAACTCCTACAAGCCAGATGTGGCGTTAAAATAAAATTACCAAGTTCTTTTTGTAACAGAGGGTTTCCATTTATAGGTGGTTCTATTGTTAGTACGTCGAATCCTGCACCTGCTATGTCCCCACGCCGTAGAGAATCAGCCAAACTTTGTTCATTCACTAATCCACCTCGACCTATATTAATCAAAAATGCTGTTTTCTTCATCTGTATTAACTCATCATGATCAATTAGATTTAAAGTCGAATCATTTAATGGGCAATGCAAAGTTAATATGTCAGCTTGACATAGAGCATCTTCAAATTTGGTATAACCAGGACGACAATTAGTTGCATCTTTGCGCTCGCTAAACAATACATTCATACCAAATGCACAAGCTAGTTTTGCAACAGCTTGCCCTGTATCTCCTTTGCCAATAATAACGAGTGTTTTACCTAAAAGTTCGTTATAGGCTGGCCCAGGGAGTGAATAAAAAGGAGACTGCTGCCATTTGCCTACATCAACACTTTGATGGTATGCGATTAATTGGTGTGATAGAGTCAACATCATCATTACTGTATGTTCGGCAACGGACTGAGTACTGTAAGCTCTGACGTTAGTGACCGTAATACCAAGTTCTTTTGCTGCATCAATATCAATATGATTAAAACCTGTTGCTGCAACTGCGATCATCTTCAATTGAGGATTACTTTGCATATGCTCCCGTGTAACTTTTACTTTATTAGTAATAACAATATCACTCCCAGCTATGGCCTCGCTTACGTCACGATCTGCACACAACTCTTGATAGATGACTTCATTTGGAAAATCTAATGTTAAAAACAGCCCGGGTACTGTGATTCCATCTAAAATTATTATTTTATGCATTTTCGTGTCCTCCACACTGAACGGCTGAGTTAGGGAGTGGAGATGTTGTTTTTACACTTTGACGAGTGTATAACTGCTTTCGTCGGTTAAACAAATTACGATAGTCCTCCTCGATGAGAGGTACGAAATTGCGCAATAGTAAATAATCAATGCAGCATAATGCTGATACATCTGACATAGAAAACGTATCTTTTTCCACGCTGTAAACCCCATTCATATACCGCAAGCAAGACTCTATTCTTCTTTTATATTTGTTCATAACATTTGAATCGACTTTATCGTTAGGTCGTTTCAGCTCCCATGAGCACAATACAGCAGTATCGAGTGCAGCATTTGCGACCGTCATTAATAACTTGTCATTAAGTGTTTCAGATTTGCTCGATAGTTCAGTATTCGGCACCATTTTTAATAAAAACTCAACTATAAGTGATGAATCAAATAAGGTGGTTTCTCCACCAATAATAAGAACAGGGATCTTTCCGATTGGATTGATACCGACTACCTTACTAGCTGATTCCCATGGAGAGTCTAATTGAAAATCATATAGTAACTCCTGTTCCTGTAAAACTATTTCAACTTTTCGAACAAAAGGACTAGTTTTATTACCTATCAATTTGATATTCATAAACTACCTCCCTCACCATAAGCATTATATCTTTCTGCATTCGCTATTTTAATCGAATGAGCACACTTTTCACTCTGAGAAATAATGATATCCAGAGCGCTAGTAAACAAAAACTTCCCACTCACAATTTCGCCAATAGCAAAGAATTTCTTATTAGCTTCATTCTCTTGGTTAAGCACAAAGTGATTTTTGTCTACATTAATCCCCCCAAATTGATGTTCCGCAGCAATGCCTTTTTTTATCAATTTAGTTAGAAGAGGCGCATCAGCTTCTGCTATATTCCTAGGACTGCCTGTTGCATAAATAATAGTATCCGCTTGTTGGATCTGGTTGGGTGAGGTTATATTAAATCCACCATCAATATTCTCAGTAACATGAGCATTACCCGTTACAAAGTCAATTTTTCCTTCATTAAAATAATGAAGCAACTTTTGTGCATTTTCTTTGGGAATAGACACCCTCATTGAGATTGCTGCGGCAAGGAGGCTTGAGAAGAAAATATTTCGTTCCTCATCCTGTATAGCATCCCAAATCAATCCTAATAAGTGGTTAGTGTTATAGAGAATAGCCTGCCAACCACGAGGTCCCTCGGCTAGGGAAATCTCCCTTGACAGGAAATCACCTAGGTCATCGATGGGAGTTGGTGGAAAGACAATTTGTTCATCCTGATCATCATTTTCTTCTTTATATGCAGTTAGCTCTTTTTTAAACAAATCCAGCAAATCTAATAATGTTATTTTTCCTTTTAGACTAATCAATTCCTTCAAAGTTGATCTATTCAAAAATTTACACTCATAGCGCCCTTGCGTGCCCCTAACGCAAGGAAAGAAACCACTACGGGAATAGATAGTTATTTTTCCACAGTGTCCATTTTCTATGAGACCAATTACTGAATCAATTGCACTTAATCTCGAACCAATGATAGCAACACTGTCTGTTTTACAAACTTTAGTCACTAAATTACTAATTGGGTAAGGATCAGGAAATAGATTAGTCCCAAGTTTTTCATTATTAGAAACTTTTCTTTTCATTGTACCGCAGGCCAACACGACGTGCTGAACTGCAAATTGTTCACCACTTTCTGTTTCCAATATATACGCTTGACCCTCCACTTGCTCGTTAATGTCAATAACATGAGCATTTATTGGTATAACTTTTATTCCATTTTGCGAAGCCTGCTTTATACTCGACCACATGGATGATTTTAGGTATAAGCCAAATAGAGAACGAGGAACATAATCATTCTCAGTATATTTTTTTGGAAATTGATGTTCGAAACGAGAATAATTTTCTAAATACCAACGGAAAAAATCACCAGGCTTATCTCTAAAAACCGTAATATACCCAGCCTTAGTATTGAGTAGATTTGAATCTAGGTCTAACGTAGAATAAGCGTTGCCTGGGCCAAATGACATGTTTTTTTCAAATAAATAGATTGTGATTTTGTTGTTCAATGTCATTTTCGATAAATTATGAAGCAATGCAATCGCAGCGGCTCCGCCGCCTATAACGCCTATAGCAGTATCCATTAATAATTTTCCTTATTAAAAAATTTTATAAATTCTTTTATAAATTCATAGTTGTGATGTTTTCTGAAATCCGTATTGGAAACGCAATTAATTGCTGTACAGAATCAGGAGAAATGTTGGGTGCAATTTCAAATAAAGTCAGCCCACTATCATCTAAACGAAACACTGCTCGTTCAGTAATTATGATGATATCCTTACAGGTAGAGCTACAATGAACTGTAATTTGTTGCACAGACTGAACAAATTTTCTGAGGCCGCCTTCACTAACAATATTTAGTCCAACATCATCTATAATCTCTACTTCCAAACCTTTGGTTGTTAACGCCCCGCACAAAACAAGTTTTTTTGCTGACTGAGCAATATTAATAAATCCTCCAGCCCCCATCAGTGTTTCACCGAATTTACTGGCGTTCACTGCGCCACTGCCATCTATTTCAGCAAAACCTAGAAATGCCACATCAATTCCTCCTCCGTCATAAAAATTGAATAAAGAGGATTGTTCTATTACGGCTTGTGGGTTGCATGATGCTCCAAATGATAAGTTATAGAGGGGATTCCCCCCAATTACACCCGATTCAATAGTCAGCGTTGCATTGCTTTTTCGTTGTTCCAACATCGCTCCTATGAGCGCAGGTATTCCGATCCCTAAATTGATAACAGCTTTCTCCGAGGGAATTTCACGCAGAGCTCTTCTTGCAATAATTGATTTGTAGAGTGCCTTTTCAGTATTATCATCCTGTAATAGTGCATGACCATATGTCTGTGGATGGATTTCATCGGAATCACTGACAACAACATAATCGACTAAAAACCCTGGTATTTTGACTGACTGAGCATCGACTTTATCGACAATTATTTTTACTTGAACAATTACTGTTCCGCCACATTTTTTGACTGCTTGTGCTTGTGCTAAGGCATCATGATAAGCTGCCTCATCTATCATGGTTATATTTCCGTTTTGGTCACATTCGGTCCCCCTAAGCAAAGCATAATCAACGCTAATCGCTGGATAAAACAAGTAATCTTCACCCTCAAAATGTTTAATTTTGACCATAGATTTACCTGATGGCGAAATAAGTCCGCCTTCATATCTCGGATCAACAAAAGTATTCATGCCTACTTTGGATAAAATTCCTGGTGAACCAGATGCAACTTCCTTATAGAGGTTACTTATGATACCTTGAGGCCAATTATGTCCCTCAAGTAATCCTTTTTTCGCCATATTGACAAGCTTCGGACACAAGCCCCAATAGCCTCCAATGGCGGAAACGACCAATCCTTTATGCGCCCATTTATTAAGTCCTGCATCAGATCTATCCCCAGCCCCTGAAGCAAACAGTAGGCTAATATTTTTTGGTGACCCAGTATTCAAATAACGCCTTTCTATCGCTTCGGTTAGTGCATCAGGGTGCCCACAGCTACCAAATCCGCCAGGAATGATCGTTGCCCGATCCGAAAGCAGTTGGGCAGCCTCATCCGCTGTTATAAGTTTCATGCATGAGCCTCATAATCTGAATTTATGTTTTTCCCCTCGTCAACCCACCCCTCAGTTAACTGTTTCACTGGGATATATCTAGATGCAAGAATTGTGCATCCCCCCTTTGATGCCATGCTGTGGCAGGTGCCTGGTGCCCGAACGATAAAGTTTCCGGCAGTAAATACTTGTCCGTTTTCGATGTAATCCCCATTCAGAACTAGAACGGTTTCAAATCCCATATGAACATGGCCAGGTACATAAGCTCCTGGTTCATATCTTAAAAATGCTAAATCGGGACCATTAGGATTGGCAATCGTTTCATCGAAAATAACAGCAATATCTACTCCTTCTCTTAATCCTTTCTGATAGGGAACAAATTGGACGTCATCAGGTAACTTGATATCCTGTGGAAAACCAAAATTAATCACAAAATCTCTTTTTTCTGGGGGTGTTTTAAATTCCATATATAGACTCCTAATATTGTTAAAGTTTGCTTCTTGTTGATTGACTAATACCATTGAACCCCCAATTGATGCCATCATTATTGACCACAGATGTATAACAAATGGCATTATCTGGAATTGAAAATTCTGTTTTAAGGTATTCCCATGTCCCACTGAGCCATGAAGAGACCTCATTTTCAGTGTTGGTTCCCGCTGTAATGAATATGGTTAGCTGATAGACAGCTCCATCTACCAAACCATTCACACCAAACCATGAGCCATGATGAGGAAGAATATTAACCACCGTCACATCTTTATTTTTACGTAAGAACTGTGAAGTCAATTCAGTCAAATTCTTTGCAATTTGTTTTAGCTTTGATTGTTCAACATCAACAGATGTTGTTAGGGATAAGATAGGCATCTTTACATTTCCTTTGTGTTTATGGTTTTGTTTTTAAATAGAGGATATCCAAACCAATAGCAAGGCCAACTCGCTCCACTACCGATATTATTGACAACTAATGCAACGAGCACTAAAACCGTAGCGCCACTGAGTACTGGTGTGAATAGAAATGTATAATCATGGGTTCCAGACATGATTATCAAGATCGGATTTGCCCCGGCCGGCGCATGAACAACTCGAAGTATTTGCATCAATGCAATAGATATTCCGACAGCCAATGCGATGAATATCATCCCATCACCGAATAAATTGACGACCAAAAGTCCCACTAGAGCTGAGATAAAATGTCCACCAATAACACTTCTCGGTTGTGCTAGAGGAGCTTTGGGGAGGGCAAACAATAAAACACATGTTGCACCAAATGGAGCCATAATTGATAGCGTCCCCCCCCAATAGGTCACCATAAACAACATTAAAATACCCAAAGTGCCACCAATAAAACCACGCAGCACCGCGATAACACCAGGCCTAGGTTGTATTACGTCTCCACCTTTCATCTTTTTTAACATTTTCGCTCCTTATTTAATGAAGATTTGCACGAAATAGTTTACATTAACTATTTAAGTAAACGATATCGTTTATGTAAATTACATTAAAAAACAATGTCGGTCAAATTATATTTATAATTATCCATTATTGGGTTGTTATGATAGAATAAGAGACCTAAGTGGAAATGATTAAAAAGAATAAGAGCAATGAGAATGAATATATGAAACTAAAGCCTGAAATTATAGACATCATACTGGATTCCGCAGAATTATTATTCAATGAGCAAGGGTACTGCCCAGTTAGTTTGGAGTTAGTTGCTGAAAAAGCAGGTGTTTCGAAAAGAACGTTGTATAAATACTTCGGCGATAAAAATGGGCTAGTCAGTAAAGTATTACTAAGAAGAGATACTTTTTTTCAAGAATCGCTCACAGATGTGATTGCTGTATTCACTGAGAAAAAAGATAAAATAAATGCCATTATTTCATGGCATATTCGCTGGTTTCACGATGATAATTATCGGGGTTGCATGTTTGTTCGTGCTCAGGTTGAATATGGTAATAAAAGTGAGGAAATTTGCGCTATCGTAAGAATGCACAAACAGTGGATTCAGAATTCGATTCATCAGTGTTTGGGTGGGACTCAATCATGTGAAGCGGCGGCTTGTTTAATTATGTTGATATTGGAGGGTATGATTACATACACTACAATTTTTGGAGTTGAAGGAAGAGATTTTACGAATGAAAAAATGTATATATATGATATTATAGATAAAATTGATATTGAAAATGCTTAAATTCTTCGAAGGGTTAAAAGCAAACCATTTAGTTCAAAATTATCCATTTTAATAACAAGGTAGCTGTTAATACGATTAGTTAATGACTACTTTGTTGGTCTTGTCATTGAAATGTAAGGATACGTAAAAATGCATTTTATGGTACTGTTCGAACCATGTTATCTATAATTCTATAATGTATTTTTCATTATTCGTTTAGACTAAATCAACTTCAAAAATTGCATTTTTCCCTGCTCTAAATTTGTACTCAAACAATAGTCATGATGATTATTAGTATTTTCAGTACAAATTAGTACGAATATCTCTTTTTTTAATTGATTTATAACAATATATATATGAATTAGGATAAACAACTAGAAACCATGTGCATCATATCGTAATAAATATGGACTGTTATTCAAATCTTATTATGTTTCAAACAATATATATTGTTTGAAAATTGGATTATCATCAGAAGTGCGTTCACTTTCGTTTAATTTAAACGTCAGGCTTTCCTTAAACTCACCGATTTCAGCCTCTACACTTAATTCATTTGAGGACTCCTCAGGAACTAATTGTTTACCGATCTGGCTCCAATTTTTTCCTGTCTGTTTGCGTAATTCATCCGCTTCTTCGGTTGTATATTCATAACGCCGTTTTCTATCTTCAACCTTAGCTGTGCTGACTTCCTTGCCAAACACAAATTTTATTTTTAACTTATAATCGGGATAAACAAATAAACTTGTTATATGAACAGCATAACTATCCCCTAAAATAGTACAGCAAAAAAGTAGAAAATTCTCTATGATAAAAGTAAAAGAGGATTCAATTATGAAAAAAATGACTGAACATCAAATCGTAGCTATTTTAAAAGAAGCTGAAGCGGGTATTCCCGTTAAAGAACTGTGCCGTAAATATGGCATGGGTAATTCAACTTTCTATAAATGACGGGAAAAATAGGGCGGTATGGAAACTTCAGACATCAAACGTCTAAAAGAACTCAAGGCGGAAAACAGTAAGCTTAAACAGATGTTTGCCGAACTGAGCTTAAAATCCCAGCTTCAGGAAGAAATCATAAAAAAGCTTTAGTGCCCACCAAGGCACGTAAAACGTGGGCACAGCAACTACAACAAAATCATTCGGTTACTATTGTTATGAGTTGTGCCATTGTTGGTTTAAGCCGTTGTGCTTACTATTACCAACCTAAGTTGCAGGATGACTCCGTAATTATTTCGGTGTTGAATGCTATCACAGACCAGCATTTACGCTGGGGTTTTCCTAAGTGTTTTAGTTGAATATAAATGGAAAGGGAAAAATAAGCTAGAGATTATACAATATTTTGATGGTGGAGAGACTTATTACACATTTGTTAATCAAGAAAAGAGAACAAAATTAATAACCAAATTTTCGCCAGATTAAGAAATGATACAAAATGGTAGCTTGTATATTAATTCTACCGTGGTGATTTATAATAAACAGACTACTGTTTATCTAAAATATCAACAGAAAATCTATCAATATTGCACTTTATAAAGTCGCCACTTAGATAAGAAAAATCATAAAATAGATCATCTTGAAAAACTAAATTTGGTAATATTAATTTATTTTCAAATAAGTATCCGTTGATATGATGGGTAAACGTGTCTTGTTGTTGTTTAATGATAAAGCATTTATCTTTAGATAATTCTGGTTTTATTTTATTAATAAAACACAAGCCAAGCTCTAATAAGTAAATATTACCCGTGTTAAGCGCCCAAGGAGAAGAGTTAATAAAACAACAGAGTTGATACTGTCCAAAAGCGAAAGTAGCCTGCTCCTCAATATAGGGATCAAAGGCAATTAACTTTGCGTAATATTTCATTATTCCTCCCCTAATTGTTATACACGAACTAAGATAACTACGTTTACCAATGAGACTAGAACATAAAGCCATTTATCCTACCAATTTTAGCATCTCTTGTGAATATTATCATTTTGGCTGTGCTGCCTAACATTCAATATCATCGATGACTTCATCGTGAGATGTTAAACATTGGTATTGCTCTTAATTTACCAGAAGGAAGAGATTTAAAAATCCACATTAAAAAACTTCAATAAAATCAATATGTTTTCTGAACCATTTTTATTGTTTTACTTTAGCCTTAATCAACAATTGCTTGTGTTTAAAATCAATGCTTATGCCATTTTTACTAATAAAATCAAAATATAGCAATTTATCAGGCTTAAATTCAGTGGAAAAGAAATCTAACATAACAACTTCAATATTATCATGAACAACATTATTTACTTTAGAGGTAGCACTATTGAAAATCATTTTATAATTTTTGATAACATCAGACAGATCTATAACCAAACCCTTATCATTCAAAATGACCTTAGCACCCACTTGTTATCTAATTTAGCAACAACGTTTCCCCTTCAATGTTTACTGGTACTTTAACGCATCAAAAAGGGGAAAGATATTATTACGGCAATCCTTTCTGTCGCAATATCACACCCTAAACGGCATCTCATATCAAACCCCTATTTAACTATATCTACCTAGCTATCAACAGCTTGAATTTCAACTTGAATTAATGGGTAACGTGGCAAAAAACTGCGGTTCCCAGTATTGGGCGCTTAATCCTATTATCAATTAAATGCAACTTGCTTAAAGCCTGATATGGCCGTTGGCTGGCTATTTTTTGCAATTTTTTCAATACGACTAATGATTTGGATAAGTTTGTCGCTATAGTTAGGATCGGTTGCATAATGTGCTGCTTGCAACTCTTTAGCTGCTGTTCTGGCATCAGGAGCTTTAACTACTGCGCGGTAGCGAGGGTTTTTGGTTAATAAATTAAGGTAATCGGTGATTGCATGTTGTTTGCTATTATAGACTCTAAATTCATCTTGAATTTTTATCATATGGTTATCAATGAATTCTTGCGTTGTTAAACGCGTTGAACGCCCTTGCCATGATGGAGTTGCCTTTATACCAAAATAATTATAGCTTGATTGATTAGGTTCTGTCTTGATTTGTTTTTGCCCCCAGCCTGTTTCTAATGCAGCTTGTGCAATAATGATTTCATAAGGAATTCCCGACTGTTTAGCAGCCTGCTTGGCTGGCTCAAGCCATTCTTTCACAAATTGGGTAACATGATTTTCATTTGTATTATCACGCGTTGTTTTTGATACTTTTTCGTTATGCTGACTTTCAAGCATGTTGTTAGCACTACGATATAGCATTTGCCCTAATGCTTGAGGTGATATGTTAGATGGAGCCTGACTAAATAAAGATTGGGCTAATTGAAGATTTTGCGCAGTATTGTTTGTATTAGATTGTAAGTGATTATTAGATTGTAAGTTAGTATTAGAGTGCAAATTAGCATTAATTGATGATCTATTAGTTAACTGCTTAGTAAGCATATCAGATAAACCCAACCCTTTACCCGCAGCTTGTTGCGCAATTTGCTGATCAAACATTGCAGTAAATAGTTGTGAAGCAGATTGACTAAATAAACCGCTTTCAGGCACCGCTTTGCGCATACTTTGCATCATCATATTAATAAATAAGGACTCAAATTGCTCAGCAACTTGCTTAATACCTTGAGCAGAACCATTAGCAACATTGCGCTTTAGCTGGTTTAGCCCTGAAAAGTCATAAGCAAAGCGATTAAAAGGTTGTCCAATTTTATTATTCATAATGTCATTTCTTTTATAAATCGTTTTTTAGATAGTTTCCAATGAAGCATGCAAACAGCCCGCCGTCTTTAAGGCTTCAAGTATCGACATTAACTCAGTAGGATTAGCGCCTAATAAATTTAGCGAATTAATCACTCGGTTTAAATCAGTGCCCGATGCGATGTTATGTAATGCACCACCTTCTTGCTCAACACTGACTTGGTTATCAGGCGTAACCACTGTTGCACCGCCCGCTAAAGGTGTATTGGGTTGGCTGACTTTTAATTTACTATTTACAACAACAGATAAATTGCCATGTGCTACGGCGCAATTATCCAATTTAACCTTTTGATTCATGACCACAACACCTGTTCTTGTGTTGATGACCACTTTTGCTGAAATAGGGGTTGTGCCAATTTCAAGATCTTGTATTCGAGAAAGTAACTGCACTCGAGTTGTATTTTCTTTTGGCATCTGTAGTGCTATTGTTGTACCATCTAGTGCAACCGCAGTGTTTTTTTGTAACTTGTTAATGACATCAGCAATTTTTAAGGCACGGGTAAAATCAAATTGATTAAGATGTAAGTGGATAACATTTCGTTCATCTAAACGGGTTGCTAGTTCTCGTTCAATGGTTGCCCCATTAGGTATAGTTGCACCGGCCGTTTGATTAACACTGACACTACTTCCTTTACTACTTGCGCCCATTCCCCCCACAAAAAGATTGCCTTGCGCAATAGCATAGACTTGATTATCAGCCCC
Source organism: Gilliamella sp. Nev3-1 (assembly GCF_001690435.1). Taxonomy (NCBI): domain Bacteria; kingdom Pseudomonadati; phylum Pseudomonadota; class Gammaproteobacteria; order Orbales; family Orbaceae; genus Gilliamella; species Gilliamella sp. Nev3-1. The sequence goes on from NZ_LZHN01000004.1 coordinate 27,182, forward strand.
CTTTAATGGCGTCATGATCAATGTGCCACCACGTAAGCTTTTTGCATTACCAAGCGAAGATACCACCACATCGATTTGTTGCCCAACGCGTGAATAAGAAGGCAATTTTGCAGTCACCATAACTGCAGCAACATTTTTTAATTGCATATTGCTGCCTGTTGGCACAGTAATCCCTAATTGGGATAGCATATTAGTGATACTTTGGATAGTAAAAGGTGTTTGTGATGTTTGATCGCCTGTGCCATCAAGCCCAACAACAATCCCATAGCCAACTAAGGCGTTTTCTCTTACCCCTTCAATGGTGACCAAATCACGTATACGCTCAGCATGACCATTTGGTATAACCAATATCATCATCAAGGTAAAGCAGAAAAAAGGACGCAATTTTTTTATCATAATGAGACTCATTAAAATGGTGAAAGATTTAAGAATAATCGCTGTAACCAGCCCATTGTTTGCGCTTCATCAATGTAACCATTACCCACATATTCAATGCGTGCATCAGCAACTTGCGTTGAAATTACCGTATTATTGCCGCTGATGGTTCTTGGATTAACAACACCAGAAAAGCGTATGAATTCAGTGCCTTGATTAATTGCAATCTGTTTTTCACCAATCACTTTCAAGTTACCATTGATCATGACATCTTGAACGGTGACCGTGATTGTGCCACTAAAGGTATTTTTAGCATTAGCGCCACCAGATCCCTTAAAGTCATTGTCACCAGACATTTCGGTATTGGCTTTACCACGACCCACTAGCCCATCAAGAAATGTCGGTATGGTTTTTACCCCTAAATTCACCGAGCCATTTCGTCCAGCATTAACAGATGAGCTTTTGCTAGCGCTCACGTTTTCTTGTAAAACAATAGTTAACACATCGCCAATATTGCGCGGGCGACGATCTTCAAATATCGGCTGATAACCAAAGCTACTGGGCTGGCTAGCTTGATAAATTGAACCATTATTGTTCACAGTTTCTGGCATTTGTGGAACAATGCTCGTTTTACCCTCAACTAAGGCTTGTTTAGGTAATTGAGCACAGCTAAACAAAAAAAATGCAATTAAAATATAAAAATATCTCATTACGCTTATTATATTGTTAAATTTATAACTGATTTAAACGTTGCAACATTTGGTCTGATGTTGAAATCGCTTTACTGTTAATTTCGTAAGCGCGTTGAACTTGGATCATATTCACCAATTCTTCAGCAACATTGACATTAGATGTTTCGATATAACCTTGATATAGCAACCCTGCGCCGTTTAATCCTGGCGTATTTTCAGTGGGAGCACCTGAACTTTCCGTTTCTAAATAAAGGTTTTCGCCCATGCTTTCAAGCCCAGCATCATTAATAAAAGTATGTAATGTTAATTGACCAACTTGCACTTGTGTTGACTGATTAGCTAACGTCACATTAACCACACCATCACGTGCAACCGTCATTTTGATTGCATTGGATGGAATACTAATAGTTGGCTGAATTTCATATCCCGCAGCGGTTACCAATTGACCATTTTGGTTGACTTGAAATGCGCCGTTGCGTGTATAAGCTTGCGTTCCATCAGGTAATAGCACCTGAAAAAAACCTTGTCCATTAATTGCAATATCACTGCTGTTATCCGTTGCTTCTAAATTACCTTGGCTATGAACCCGCTCTGTTGCAACAGGACGAACACCTGTACCTATTTGCAAACCTGATGGTAGTGTTGTTTGTTCTGAAGACTGCGCACCGGGTTGACGAACAGTTTGGTATAATAAATCTTCAAATACAGCACGTTGCCGTTTAAAACCACTGGTACTCACATTGGCAAGATTATTGGAAATAATATCCATATTCATTTGTTGTGCGGTTAAGCCTGTTTTGGCAATCCACAATGATTTAATCATAGTTTTTCCTACTTAAATTATTAATAAAGCTAAGTTAACGATAAAATTTGGTTCGCTTTTTGTGCATTTTCATCCGCAGTAGTGATTTCTTTCATCTGCATTTCAAATTGGCGAGCGTGGCTAATTAAATCAACCATAGCAGTAACAGGATTAACATTACTTCCTTCTAATACGCCAGACATCAGCTTAGCTTGTGGGTTATCTGGCATCACCATACCGTTTTCATTACGCGCCTGTTCGGTTAATTGAAAAAAGCCATTATCACCACGCACTATTTGATAAGGTTCAATATGGACTTTTTTTATTTTACCGACTTGAGCTATGGTCGTTGGTTTATCTCCTGCCCCTAATGCTGAAAGTGTGCCATCACTGCTAATACTCACTTGAGATTTTTGTGGCACAGTCAATACACCACTATCACCAAGTAATGGGTAGCCTTGTATGTTAAGTGTACCATTTTCGTCAATTTCAATGGCACCATTGCGAGTGTACGCTTCGCTACCATCGGCTAATTGCACTGCCAACCAGTTATCTTCTGCCAAAGCAACATCGAGATTTCTACCTGTATAGTTAAATGCCCCCATTGTCGAGTCAAACGTTGGGGTTGTTGCAACCACCATGGTTCGGGTGGGCGTATCATTGCCGACAATAGGAACAGCTTTCATCGTCGTCAATTGTGCACGAAACCCTGTCGTAGAAACATTAGCTAGATTATTGGTAGTAATTGACTGCCGATTTAATGTCTGGCTTGCTGCCGACATGGCTGTATAAATAACACGATCCATAAATAGCCTTTATACTAACGCAAATTCACTAGCGTATTGAGAATTTGATCTTGCGTTTTAATTGTTTGCGAATTAGATTGGTAATTTCGCTGAGCTACAATCATATTCACTAATTCCTGACTCATATCAACATTTGACGATTCAAGCGCGCCACTGGCTAATGATCCAAAAGTGCCTGAATTTGCCACGCCTAATACTTCACCACCAGAATTAATGGTTGATCGCCAGTTATTGTTTCCTGCTGATTCAAGCCCGTTAACATTGGCAAAATCAGCCATCGCAATTTGACCTAATAACATTGTCTGTTGGTTAGAATACACACCATAAATAGAGCCATCATCATTAATGCTATAACCGACTAAATCACCCGGCGCATAACCATCAACCACAGGCGTTTTAATACTACCGAGTTCTTTACCCATATTTTGCTGAGAACTATTCGCTAATGATAAAGTAAAGGTGTTGTCAGCCGAGCCATTTAATCCATTAATATTAATGGTCATTTCAGGATCGCTAATTAATTTGCCTGAAGAATCAAACTCCATTTTACCTACTTTTTGTAAAGTGGCTTTAGGATCACTACTATCAAGACAGTGAACATCCCATTGGTTATCCGCAGTTTTAACATAAAAGAGCTGAACATTACGTTGATTACCAAGCGAATCATAAGTCGTAATGGTTGTGGAATAATTGAAAGTATCAGCATCAAGTGCATTGATTGGTTGTTTGGCTGGAACTTTACTATTAGAGTTTAAGTTGGTTTGTAAAGTAGCTTTTGTTGTCGCTGTAGCATTTAACATTTCCTGTGAAATTTTTAATGGAACAGGCGCTGCACCTTGTTGCACTTTGGGCGGTGTTCCTGTTGCAAGATATCCCGTTAACTGAAGACCATCAGCAGAAACAATATTTCGCTCAGCATCTAACTGAAATTGCCCATTACGGGTATAGAAAACTTGACCACTACTATCCACTAAACGAAAAAAACCATTACCCGAGATAGCAACATCTAAACTGTTGTTGGTTGTTGTTGTTGCTCCATCATTAAAATTTTGCATAACCGCAGCCACTTTTACCCCCATACCAACTTTTGAGCCAGCATAGATATCAGCAAAGGAAATACTGGCACTTTTAAAGCCTACCGTTGCAGAGTTAGCGATATTATTACCAATGACATCTAATTGTTTTGATGCGGCATTCATGCCACTTACCGCTTGAGAAAATCCCATTTGAAGTTTATCTCCTTTAAAGAATTTGACGTACTTCGTCAATACTAATTGAACCAAGTATTCCTAAATCAAGTAATACTTTATTATTAACTTTGCTATTAATAACACCGTATACCACTGAATAGGATAATGAAGTAGATGACACTTTTTGCCCGTCACAACTTGCGTTAACTGAAAAAGTATAACTACCATCTGGCGCTACCGTTCCATCTGAAAGCATACCATCCCAAGTAAAAGAACTTACACCTGCGGGAATTGCGCCTAAATCAACTTCTCGCACCACATTACCCTTGTCATCTTGAATCGTAATAACAACTGAGTCTGCATCACGAACTAACTCAAAACCAAAAGGTGTTGTAATGGTTTCTTTTCCTGCCTCTGAAGCTTCTTGCTCAGACGTTGCAACTAAAATTTTATTGCCAGGCACCATTACACCTTTACCAATCATGTTGCTAGCGTTAACCGATAAGCTATCATCGATCTGACCTGAAACCATCCCTAATGTTGTGTTAAGCCGTTCTATACCGGCTAAAGTATTAATCTGAGCAAGTTGTGATGTTAACTGGCTATTATCCATTGGATTGGTCGGATCTTGGTTTTTCATTTGTGCAATTAATAACGTTAAAAAATTATCTTGCAATTCTTTACTTGAATTACCATCAGATGTACTTTTTTGCGTCGTTTGTGGGCTTTTTACCCCTGGTGACTGTGAAACGAGTACATTAGATACGCCCATCGGTTACTCCTTATTATTGCCCTAATGTAAGGGTTTTTAGCATTAAACTTTTTGCCGTATTAATCACTTCTATATTGGCCTGATAACTACGTGAAGCCGAAATGGTATTAACCATTTCGGCAACAACATCAACATTCGGTTTTTGAATATAACCTTTTGCATCGGCCAAGGGGTGATGTGGTTCATACACTAGATTCATCGGTGAGGGATCTTCAATGACTTGCGACACTTTCACACCTGCAATTGGGTTGGTCTGACCTTTATCATCCACTTGAAAAATCACTTGTTTAGCTCGATAAGCTTCACCAGACGTGCTTGTAATACTGTCAGCATTGGCTAAATTACTGGCACTGACATTCATTCGTTGGGTTTGCGCCATTAATGCCGACCCTGAAATAGCAAAAATAGAAAAACTCATTACACTTATCCTTGTTGTAATACCGACATCACATTTTTAAATTGTTCACCTAAAAACGTTAAATTACTCTGATAGTGAATACTATTGTCAATAAACGCGGTACGCTCTTGATCCATTTCGACCGTATTACCATCAGCCGATGCTTGATAAGGAATACGATAAAGTACATTTTGATTAAGTGTGATTGGTGCTTTTACCTGAATATGGTGATTTGAGGTAATATTGAGCCCAACGGGATTAATATTACTCTGATTATTAATCGCTTTGCTTAACTCAGCATTAAAATCAATATCTTGAGCCTGATAGTTAGGTGTATCGCTATTAGCAATATTTGCCGCTAAAATATTTTGTCGCATTTCGCGTATATTCAATGCTTGTTGGTGAAAATTAACCCAGTTATCCAATTTATCAAACATAAAATCATCTCACTTTTTTTGATAATGAGGATTTTAAGCGAATAAAAAAAAAGTCATCGCGCAAATAACGGTAAAAATTGCCCTTATTTCAAGATTCACTTCACGCAATCATAAAGTACAATCAACTTATCACTAATTGAATGCCGATCAATATGATTAAGATTGCAAAACTAATACTAACTGTTGTTATGCTATGTAACTGGAATAGTGTTTTAGCTAGTTGTCTTGATAAACAAATTAACAATTTAATATCTCAGCAGTTTAACCATAAAGTAGAGGATATTTTAATTACTTACCTTACCCCTAAACCGCAATTGAGTTGCGATACCCCAATACTTTCATTATTGAATAAAAAAAAGCCATGGGGAAACATGACCATTTATGCTCAATGTGATAATAAGAAAAAATTTATGCGGATTAATGTGGCTGTCATAAGTAATTATGTTGTGGCTAAGCAAGCAATAAGTGCAGGAACTGTAATTAACGAAGATCATATACATATACAATCAGGCAGGCTAGATAAACTACCTGCTACAATCATTTTAAATAAAGCCGATATTCTTAATCATATTGCATTAAGAAATATTGATCACAATGAACCAATAAAAACAACCATGCTTCAAAAAAATTGGCTCGTAAAAGCTGGGCAACAAGTTAAAGTGATAATAAATGGCGATGGGTATGAAATAGCCACTAAGGGGAAAGCGCTAAGCAATGCAGTATTAAATGATAAAGTTAAAGTTAAAGTTAATTCTGACAATATTGTTGAAGGCACGTTAACTTATCAAGGAGTAATCATTTTCAATAAATAATATTAATGATTTTTTTATTATTGCCGATAATAACATTAAACCAGTCACTTAAATCGTAAATTTGATTAAAGGTATTTTATGAGTATAGATGTAACAAAATCCATCACAACCATATCAGGCATAGTTAGCCGTGATATAGTTAATGAGCAACAGAAAAATCATACTGCATCTGTACCATCAAAAATGAGTGCTAATGCAAGTACCACCGTGAGTATAACTCAAGACGCAATGCACCTTTTACACGCAACTGACAAAGACGTTGATGAAGAAAAAATCGAAAGAATAAAACAGGCAATTACTAACGGTACATTGGCTATTGATACGCATAAAATTGCCGATAAATTGATAAAACAATTACTAGAAGATATTTGAAAATAAGTCAGATTTACAAGGGATACCAAAATGTTAGCACTCAATGACATCCTAAATAAAATAACAGAAATGTTACAAACACTTTCAACAATTCTACAAACAGAGCAGCAACTATTAATTGAAAATAGTACAACCAATCAGTTAAATGATATTATCAATAAAAAAAATGAGTTACTCATTCAATTAAAGTTACTTGATGAAAAACGGATAAAATTAAATAAACAATTTAATATTCAACCGCCTTATATAGAGAACTCAGCAATCGCAACACATTGGCAATTAATTACTGATAAAACAAAATTGTTAGCCAATATAAATCGCGATAATGGATTAATTATCCAAAATCGTATGAATATAACCCAACAAACGATTAATTATCTTAAAGGCCTAAATAGCCCTGCTATTTATACTAATAATGGTTATCAACAAACCGATGTTATCTTATCTAAGCGAGCCAAAGTTTGAGAAAATTGATCTTTGTCGATGGTAAACGAGATAAATACCCCCAAAAATGCCCTCTTATTAAGCCAATAACCTATTAGCGATTAGTTCATACTGTTAGCATGGTAAACGTTAATTAAACTATGAAGTTTCATTTAATTCATCATGGCTGACGATAATGATCTAGATAAAAGCGAACATCCCACCGATAGCAAAATAAAAAAGGCTAGGGAAAAAGGACAGATCCCTCGATCTCGTGAATTAACTTCGTTATTAATCTTGTTAATCGGTACGATATTATTTTGGTTGATGGGCTCATATTTAGTTAACCAGTTAATCGCAATCATAAAAACGGCAATGAAGTTTTCGTACAAAGTCAAAGATGAGAAGTTAATCATCTCCAATTTAGTTAACTCATTCACCCATGGTTTTTTGTCAATTGCGCCAATTTTTTTGGGTTTAGTGATTATTGCTCTCTTTGCACCACTTTGTGTGGGGGGATTGCTTTTTAGCCTACAATCAATTAAACCAAATTTTAAAAAACTCAATCCAATATCTGGGTTGAGTAGGTTATTTAGTACTAAAATTTTTTCTGAGTTACTAAAAAGTATACTTAAAGTTATTTTAATTGCTATCACTTCAACATTGTTTTTAATGCACCATTTTCCTGACATGCTTTCGTTGCCCCATATGTATTTAAATGATGCACTAGCTAAAGCAATACAGTTAGTGATCCTTTGCGCAATACTAAGCGTTATATCGTTAATACCCATGGTGGGTTTTGACATCTTTCATCAAATATGGAGCAATTTAAAAAAACTGAAAATGTCAAAACAAGAAATTAAAGATGAGTTTAAAGAGCAAGAGGGAAATCCGCAAATTAAAGGACGTATTCGCCAAATGCAACAAGCAATTGCTAGGCGACGAATGATGAAAGATGTGCCAAAAGCCAATGTCATTGTTACCAACCCAACCCATTACGCCGTTGCTCTGCAATATGATGAAAAAACAATGATTGCACCAAAGTTATTGGCAAAAGGTACTGACAAACTTGCACTGCGCATTAAAGAAATTGCTAATAAACATGACATTCCCCAATTAGAAGCCCCTCCTCTTGCGCGGGCTTTATATCGCCATGGCGAAATAGGGGAAACGATTCCAACTGAATTATATACTGCTGTCGCACAAATATTAGCTTGGGTATATCAATTAAAACATTGGCATAAATACGGCGGTGATAAACCACCTGTGCCGAATAATTTACCTGTACCTGAATCATTATCCGAAAATAAATAAAGGTAATTACTAATCTTATGATTAAATCTAAACTACTAACTTTATTATCAATAAATACATTAAAGAGTGGACATTATCAGATCTTAGCTGGCCCAATGCTAATCTTATTGATTCTTTCAATGATGGTATTACCACTTCCGGCATTTATTTTAGATCTATTTTTTACGTTTAATATTGCGTTATCAATTATTATATTAATTGTGGCATTATTTACTAAACGCGTGCTTGATTTTGCAGCATTTCCAACTGTTTTATTGTTTGCAACTTTACTAAGGCTATCGTTAAACGTTGCATCGACACGAGTGGTATTACTAAAAGGGCATACGGGTAGCGCTGCAGCTGGGCGAGTTATTGAAGCCTTTGGGCACTTTTTGGTTGGTGGTAATTTTGCTATCGGTATCGTCGTATTTATCATTTTAGTTATCATTAACTTTATGGTCATCACCAAGGGGGCAGGTAGAATAGCTGAAGTTGGTGCACGCTTTGCTTTAGATGGTATGCCAGGTAAACAAATGGCTATTGATGCCGATCTTAACGCTGGCTTAATAGGAGAAGACGAGGCCAAAGCACGCCGAGCTGAAGTAAGTCAAGAGGCAGATTTTTATGGCTCAATGGATGGTGCCAGTAAATTTGTCCGTGGCGATGCTATCGCTGGGTTATTGATAATGGCAATTACCATTATTGGAGGGTTACTCGTTGGAGTTATCCAACATGATATGACACTATCTGATGCGAGTAAAACCTATGTATTACTCACTATTGGTGATGGGTTAGTTGCGCAAATTCCTTCATTAATCATTTCAACAGCAGCTGGTGTAATTGTTACGCGTGTATCATCACAAGACAATATCAGCGAACAAATGCTCAGCCAGCTATTTAACAATCCACAAGTATTAATTTTAACCGCGGTTGTCATTGGTTTACTTGGGCTAATTCCTGGTATGCCCAATTTAGTATTTTTACTCTTTACCGCTATTTTATCATCACTTTCTTGGTGGCTAACTAAACAGAGAAAAACACAACAAACAACGCAACCCAAACAAGTTAATGCACAAGCAACTACACCAACCAATATCGAAGCGACGTGGTCAGATGTTAATATTGAAGATATATTAGCAATGGAAGTAGGATATGGGCTTATCCCTATGGTAGATCAAACCCAAAACGGTGAATTGCTCAGTCGGATCCGCAGTTTACGCAAAAAATTTGCGCAAACACTGGGATTTTTACCGCCCCAAGTTCATATAAGAGACAATCTTTCATTAGCACCTTATCAATATAAGATATTTATCAAAGGTGGCGAAATCGGCAAAGGTGAAATTGTTAATAATAAATGGTTAGCTATTAATCCGGGTAATGTCACCGAAACTATCGAAGGTATTCCAACAACTGAACCCGCCTTTGGATTACCTGCAATATGGATTGATGAAAGCAATAAGGAAAATGCACAAATATTAGGTTACACTGTTGTGGATACAAGTACCATGATTGCCACTCATTTTAATCATTTATTACAACAATTTGCCAGCGATCTATTAGGGCGCTTAGAAACCCAAGAGTTGCTCGAAAGAATCAAACAAGATATTCCAAAACTAGTGGAAGATTTTATCCCTGGGGTTATTACACTAACCACTTTTCATAAAATATTACAAAACTTGATCGCCGAAAAAGTATCAATTCGTGACATGCGTACCATTATTGAAACAATCTGTGAACATGCGCCTACCCAAAATGATGCTTATCAATTACTTAGTATGGTCAGAATGGCTTTAGGCAGAGTTATCACCCAACAATGGTTTCCAGGTTCAGATCCAATCAGTGTAATAGGATTAAATATCAATTTAGAACGCTTATTATTACAAGCTCTACAAAATACAAGCAATTTTGAGCCAGGACTAGCTGAGCATATCATAGAGCAAGTTAAGCAAGCCATTAATCAACAAGAAGCAATCGGTGCTCCACCAGTATTATTAGTGAACCATACACTAAGACCGATGCTGTCACAATTTTTAAGGCCTAACTTTCCTCAATTAGTGGTACTATCGAATTTAGAAATTACCGATAATCGAGAGATAAAAATGAGTACACAAATTGGCGCAGAATAGTTACTTGATGATACTAATAATAAAGTGTTTCAGTTAATAAAAACTAGAAACACTTTTTTCTAAACTGCCTATACGGCAGTAAACACTGATAACGCAGGTAATCCGTATTGATGAATTTTCTAAACTGCCTATACGGCAGTAAACTAGAGTTTTTTTGCAAAATTGCCTTATTGTAAAAGAGCTTTTGATATTTTACCTTATTTTTACCCTTTTTTTGATCTCATATTAATATCTATAATAATCAATTAGTTAAAATTATCTTCAAAAAAAGGGTTGCCAATTTAAAAATCGGGAACGGTAGCTGTTTGGCTTAACCCATAGCTATTAAATGTACCTGATACAGGTTTTAAGCATTTTTCTTGTTTTAGCCATAGAATAAACTTTTGCCCTGTACTTTTACTGGCAAGGTGAATATGAGGATATTGCAAATTAACGCTTCCCCATTTTTCTATCATTTTTTGTTTAACCTCTGCCGACCATTTACCTTGTGCTGTTAATCGTTTTTCAGCACGCCTCAATGCGCTTTGCCCTTTTGGATGAATACGAATTAAACGTAAATAACCTTTTATCGTATCGGGAATAGCTTCAATAGACATCGGTAAAGCATAATCACTAATTGATGATTTTTGCTGTATATCTGCTTTAAGGTTTTGTAGCTCCTGCTCGGTACCAAATAGGCGAATTACTCCGCCTAATGTTCGGTGCACATTATAGCAAGGAAAGCTTATTGCAATATTTCCTTGGTGATTGACCAAAATTTGATGTAATGATTGCATCACTTGATTCATCACATCCACTTCGGTTATTTCAATTTGCGAAATCGCTCGCAGTTCTAAATAGTGTGAGTGCATCTTATTTACTCCTTACCGCTGGCACCAAATACACCACCACGAATTAATACCGCAATCACATAATGTTGCTGATCAAGCAATGGTTTTTCACCTTTTAATACCCAATTATCAAATAAGGTATAAAAGTCTAATTTCTGTTTTGGTTGACGGAAAGCATGCCCCATTGAAGTCACTGAGCCATACGGTTCTATTGCGATTGGGAATTGTGCATTATCTTGATACCACGTATCAATGGTTCGAATGGCATTACTGACTTTTTGGGAATGCATGGCCGCTTGTTTATTTTTTTCGTAGAGTACTTTGCTTTTTGTTTTACCTGTATCTAAAATTAATTCTTGTGATGGGTAAACTTCTTGCCCTAAGCCCATTTTCAGTTTGGCTTCAACGTTAAAAATCACAAACTCTTTACCGGATAATCCTGCTTCAATCAGTTTAGCAAGATCATTTACCGATTTATCATCATAATCAAATGAGTTAAGTTGATATTGTTTAACATCATTGACGTCAATCATTGACTTTTTATCATCTTTTCGAGTAATCGATAAGCTAATTTGCTCCGCTGCCATACGGTTACGCCATAACCAACGACCATTTAAGATATTAATGGCATAACGCTTAGCCAACGCAGTTAACCCTTGTGTTTGGATATAATCTTGCGTTGTTTTTTCTAACGCTTCTTGATATTCAATTTCATTACATACCGACGGTTTACCCAAAAAAGGTAACACTTTACAGCTCCATTTAACCACTAAAGTCTCTTTATCGGCATCTAATGCTGCAACATCAACTGTTTGTAAATTTGGTTTTTGTATTTCAGCATCTAATTTGGTTGGATCGTTGGCTACTGCATTTTTTAGACGATTTGAAATAGTGCCTCGGACTGATTTTTCAGTGACCACGACAGGGAATAATTTATTGCTATCTTTAGGATCCTGCTGTGCAAAAATGGCATCTGAAATATCAAAACTACGTTCAAAAGCAAGTACGCTGGCGGTGGTAATTTTATCTTTACTCATAATGTATTCCTTATTCTATAATTTTCTAAATTTACTTAATTGGTTTCTTGATTGATAATATAAATTTCTGCATCATTTGATTGCAATTCACTACATTGATAACGCCAAAAAGCTTGCGATAAATTCTCTTGCAAACGCAAAGGAAAGACCCACTTACCCAGCCCATAAATACACTCCACAAATTGCGTGGCATGTTCATTACTGCGTGCATGTTCAACCTTACCTGCGGCAAACAGTGGCGAAATTGCTTGATAGCCCAAATGCAAAGGGACAAGCCAACCACGACCTTGCTTAACCGATGTGGTTTGCCAGTGATCTTTTTCTTGTGGATGATGATGCAACATCGCTGTTTCAATCAGGGCATCAAGTGCTGTAGCATTAGGATCTTGTTGCTGTAATTCAGCAGTAATATCTTGTAAATCTTGCGGTGCTTCAACTAAAACAAATGCGGGTAATAGTGCATTGATTAAGTTTTTATTTGATCCTGATGCAGAATATAGCTCGACTGATTCAATATCAACAACGTGCCCACCAGCAACGCGTTGCTGGTAAAGTTTTTGTTTCATCTGTTGGATGAATGCTTGCTGCTCATCTGCATCATCTAATGTTTCACGCTCTTCAATTTTTACCTCGACAAGCAATGAAACATCTAGATGAACTCGCCCTTCTTCAATAATGGAACGAGTACTACCATTTTTAGAGAGTGGATTGCGCGTTAATCGAAAAGTATAATCCGCATAGTTATTTGGTCGATAAACTTGTACATCACATTCATGACATGCAATTAACACACCATCTAAGTAAATGGGATTTTCTGATTCAATTTTTCGACTTAAAGCATGAATAGCGCCTAAAAACCCCGAAATAGCTGGAAATCCATACGTTAATGGGCTAGAAATTGCATTGGCATTATGGATTTTGACATGATCAAAGAATAAATAATAACGTAATGATGCCATTAAAAGATCCCCTCCCTTTTACGTTGACTTGCTTTTACTGCAGATCTAAATTCACGGCGCCATTCACTAAACTCCGGATCGGCAAATTGCTGTTTAATATTTTTGAATTTTTCTTTTAAAGCATTTTGAACCCACTTGGCAAAAGTCTTTTCTAAACTTTGTTGCCAATCGCCTTGTTCATACTGCTTTTTAAAATCATCTTCATTTTCTAATTGAGTTCGCTGTGGATCAAGCCAAAGTTTTTCATGAAAATTAAGTGAATAATCACGACTCCAACCCGCTGGTTGAGTAGTTTGAATATGACGAGCAAACTTAAGCAATAACGATAAAATCACCGCAAACGCATCTTTACGATCATCTCGTTCTTCTACAATATTTTTTGGCGATTCAACCATATCAAACAGTAATTTAAAACCAAATCGGCAGAAATATTGCAATGTATGATTGAAAATAGTTTCTTGTTGTTTAGAAATCGATGGGAATTGAGATTTTTCAAATATAGGAGGCATAGAGGGTAATAAAAAATTGCGCCCTCCTTGATTACTGGTTAATTGACTTACTCCTTGTGGATTGCTACCGCCCAATTTAACTACCGCTAAATGATGAAATGAAAAATAAGACTGATGCTCAATATCTTTAATTCGTCGTTGTTCGCGTGCTTTTTTATTTTCATCTGAAAATCGTGATTGTACTTTTTGATAAACCAAATGGCACAATGAACTCGGATGCAAAGGAATTAATAATCGATAATTATTTTCTTGATCAGATAAATAAGTCTCTTCACTATTCGGCCAATATAATTGCTTATTCAATTCCGAGGTTTTAGGTTTGCTAAAATCATTAAAGATTGCTTTTTTAAAATTAGCTAAATAAAGCGATGCTTTTTGTCGATCATCTGAAAGAGCGGGTAAAACAGCTGGATGATTTTTTATAATTAACTGCAGAATCTTATTTTCACCAACATATTGATTAAAAAGAGAAAATATATCTAATGAAGCGGCGTTACCAGAGCTATCAGGTTCTAACAAAGATGGTGTTGCAGAAGATATAACTGTTTGATTGCTCAGTTTGGGTTGGGTTGCAATGTTAACGTTATCTCCAGAGCTAGATGAATGAATACCTTTGCTTAAATGAGTTCCTATTGTTATCCATGAAATTCTTCTTGTTGCTGCATCTTCCATCCAAGTTTCAAAATCAAATCGCTTGGCTAACTCATCTAACTTTTGCTGAGCTTCATTAACTGCAACTAAATCACCCGCTTCTTTTGCTTTTTCTAGCTTAGCGGTTTCACTTTTATAATTACTATTATTGGCAAGCCGTTGTTGTAAAAAGTCTAAAATTACCTTTCTTATATCTTGCCAAGAGACATTATCCATTCTCCCTCCTTATTATTTATCTTAAATTTCAATATAATTATAATAAAATAACATTTGCTAAAAATTAAGCAAATAACACAAAAAATAATCTAAAAACAAAATATAAAAAAGAAAGAATCAAAGAAATATTTAATACTTAACAGGAATAAAATTAGAAGCAATTCAAAAAAATCAATACGATAAATAAAACTAGCTAATTTACACCATCCGAGATTAACACTTTTATAGACCGCTTATTCAGCGGTAAAATTCACTTCAAAGAAAAGTAAATACTTAACATTTCTCAGCAACCTACTCGGCTGTCAGAACTCAGTATAAAAGAATTCCCTACCTTTTACTAGCAACTACTACCTACCTGATGATATTTTGTAAAAAAGTTTCAGGTGATATATATGTTTTAGTATAAAACTAACAATTATTTCTTTTCATAAAAACCAAAATAAGGATGAAAATACCAATTACTATCCCGATATAAGCTGACACTACAAAACTCATTGGCTAATCGGTATAAGTTTTTATTGGGGAAATGTTCCGCTATTTTCGTTATGGCTTGTTCTACACTATTTTCTAACCACGGTTTCACTTGCGGATTTTCAAATAACCAGTGTTTGTATTTAATTTGGTTATTTTGAGTACTTGGGCAGCGTTCATCTGGTGTTTGCCATGCTATATCTGCATAGCTAAATTGATAATCCCCATCATCATCAAGTTGGCAGATATATTCATCTTGTGTCTTATTATTCCCTCTAAATGGTGAAATTGCCTGTAAATGCACACAATGGTGATGTGCTAAGTCTGGTTGCCAATAGCTGGTGACATAATTACTTTTACGGGCATGAATCGCAAACAGATCTGCCATGACCTTATGCTCTAATTCGGCGAGAGTCAGACCATCTTCTGGGCAAGACTTAATACGAGGAACTGCATCTATATTCACTAACTGATGAGCAGGAATTAGTTCATTTGTTTTATGGGTTTTCAGCAAGAGTAATGACTCTTCTTCAAATCCAGGTTTAGTAAAACAGGCTTTATCCGTACGATAATCAGATTCAATGGCCTGTAAATTCGATCCTAATATCGCTACATTGGCCTTTTGTGCCATTTTTTGTGGTCGATGTCGCCATACTCGCCCCACTAGCTGAATAATAGAGCGCATGGATGATGGTTCTACAATTGCCCAATCATAATCGTGATCGCGCCCGACTTCGGTTACTGGTGTACCAATAACAATAAAAATATGGTTTTGTTTATTGCTGTCTTTGATGGCATTGATAATTTCAGGCTGATTAAATAATGTCTGTTCATCACTGCGATTTAAAATTCTATCAAGTTTTTCTTCTAGCTGGCTACGCAATAATAGCAGTTGCCGAGCATGATAAACCACGATGTGAAAAGCAGTATCAGTAGGTAACTTGGTTTGTGCATAAATTTGTTGTGTAAGTGAAATAACATCTTCGGTATGGGCAAAACGCATTAAACCAATACTTATCTTTTTTTGTGATTTTTTATCTATTTGATGATGATCTTGGTGAAATTGATAAGCTTGATCTAATAATTGTTTAGCCAGCACACCATAATTGATTTTTTGGTTTTCTGTTTTATTTTCTTGGTAATTTAGTAGATCCAAAATATGCCCTTTACGACGGATTGCACTTTGTGCTAATTGATGAATGCGCATTGCTACAAATTGTTGATGGTAATCGCTAAACGTTTTAGTATCAGCAATTGGTGATATCGACTGTTCATATTCATCAAACCAACCACAGACAATGGTATTATTGGCATATTGGTTATTTTGATTCCAAATTTTTCGCCCTGCTTGGTAAGCGTCAAATAATCCGGCAATTAAATCTGGTGTTAAAGTCGCCGATGACAGTAGCACTTTGCTACCAAATAACCCAGCTAAATGTACCAAGCGAGCCAGTGCAGGTAAGTCGTGTTGATCAAAATCATCGGGTTCATCTAAAATCAGATCTGAGGTTAATAATCTTAACGTAGGTGCAATATATTTACCGCCTCGCGTACATTCGCTAGCTTGAATAATATGGTCAATGGTGCATGTCACAATAGGCGCATAAAGTAATTGCCGTGCTTTACTGTCTTCGATAATCGTCCCTAACTCACAATCCGCCATACCACTTTCTGCTACATCAATATATTCATCAAGTAACGATTCAATGGATTCACTACCTTGGCTTTCTGAATTTGTTTGAGAATCGTTTTGTTGTATTTCTTCATTACTTAGCTCAAACAAGGTTTTTGTGGCTCGCCCACCCACTAAAATCGCCAGATGTTCATCACTTAAGTGTAATCTTTCTCTTAATGCTTTACCTGTTTGCAACGTTAAAACACGTAATCCCAATGCAATGGTAAAACGCACGCCCCGTTTTGGATTTGAAAGCGCATACATAATCCGCCCATTGGCTAAGGTTTTACCACAGCCAGTCGATGCCATGTTAACGCCAAAAAAGCCACATTCATCAGATACGTTTTGATAACTTTTTGCTAAATCAAAAGCATGATTTTGCCATTGGAATCGTTTTATAGTTGTTCGTTTGGTAAAGGGTTTATGTTGATTGATGGCAGGTAATTCCGTGATTATTTTAGGTAATAAACGAGCAAAGCGGGCTGAAAAATTCGCGACCCCAATTAAATGATCATCTAAACACTGTTTAGGCTTTTTTTGGTAATTTGTGTTGGCAATCAATATGGATTTATTTACGTCAGCTTCTTTATTTGCTAAAGATAAACTAGAATAGTTATGATCAGCCACCATTAAACCTAAGCGCGAAATATGCAATAAAAACGGGTCAATAGTAGATAAGTGCATTAAAGGAATATGGTTTAGGGCTTTGGTTGCATAACGGCTTAATTTTTTAAGCCAAGGTTGGCTTAAGGTGATATCACTTTTTAGTTGCCAAAAATCGTTGGGTGAAGTGTGTTGACTATGACTATTTTTAACCCATTTATCAATTGCCTTAAATGTTTTATAAAAACTTCGGATAGTTAAACCCGATATATCAAAATCTATTTTCTGTAAATTTTTAATATCGCCCGTTAATGAATCCGGTAAAAACGGCATTCTATGATGCGACACAATGAGCCACGCAATCCATTGTGCCAATAATGGTAACTGCGTCAGATCATTTTTATCGACTTGGGTGAGCTGCTTGTACCAATTAGGATTCTGTTGTCGATATTCAGTAAAATTCACTAATCGATCAAATAAGGCTTCGTTCGTGGTGCAGTCTTGAATCATTAATAAAAATAATTGTAACGAAATCCATTCATGTCGGTAAGGATCAGCAGCCACAGCCGTTTCTGCTCGTAATTTAGATTGAAAACCAATCGTTGCTTTACCTAAATCATGAAGTAATGCCGCTATGGTTGTGATTAATTGAATGGTGGTTGCATATTGCCAACAATTTTCGCTGTCACTGCGTAAAATATTACGTTTAGTACGATTAGTTGGGACTCGTCCCTCTTGATTAAACTGACTGCGATCGCCCACAATCCACAAAAGATCAGTTAAATTTTTACCATGTGTCCAATAGCAGGCAACAGCAGTATTTTTTCGTGCGGTTTTGCGTAATAATTTATAAAGCGTTTGTAGCCCTGCTTCGGTCATTGGGCTTTGCCATGTTCGTTCACCGCAGCGCTCAGCGAACTGATCGATAATCCGCCTTGTTTCGGTTAAGGCATTCTTTTTGCATTGGCTAACAAGTAAAATATTCATATTTGATCGGCTATCTGTTTTAAGGTATCAATAATTTTATCAAGTGCTTCTAATTGGGCAAATTGCGCAATACATGCCATACGAAATTCTTTTTCACTATCCCCTTGTTTAGCTGATAAAAAGGCTTGAGGTAATACAATACCATCTTTGATAATATCGGCCGCATCAAAAACTAAACCACCGCGGCGAGTTTTGCCGTGTAAAATAGCCAGCCCATGAGGGAGACCTAACACCCAACAAGCCGTTGCGCCAAGGCCATAGGCTAAATAGTTACCATGATCTAAAAATTGGTTAGCGGGATCATGACTTTTGCCTCGTGTGCCTTGTTCTCGTTTAAATTTGTCATCTTGTAAGGTTAATTGATTTGCCATGCCATAAAGACGTTTGCTAATTCGCCCTTCTGCGGCTAAAAGTGCTTGGCTATTATCCACATCGGTAAATTGTTGTATTGCATCAGTAAGAATATGCGTTAACTGCGTTTTATCAACATCCCAATCAAATTGCGGCCAACACTCACTAATAATATTAAGCCTTGTTTGTTGCAATAATTTAGCTGCTTGTAATCGACGCTTGTCATCAAACCAAAATTGACACCAACTTTGTAGGTATTCTGTCGGACGATATTCACTTTGTAGCGAAAAAAACTGACAAGCAAATTCAGATTCAGTTGATGAAAAAAGTGGGGTTCCGCCTCCCCCACAAAAACCAATCATGACACCTGCTCGTGAAAGCTCTCGCACGGCAGCTTGCGTTAATGACGTTCCAGTACCTAATAAAATACAGGTAGTATTAGCTATTGGGATATTCCAATATAAAGACTGTTGCCCTTGCTCCGTCACATACTCAACACGCCCACCATTAACCAAAACACGGCAATGTTCTAAATAATAAATATTGGCACGCTTGGAATGCATGATCGTTTTTAGATCAGAGGAATGAATCATATCCATGATGATAACTGATTAAATTAATTGAAATATAGCAAATAAATTAACATTATTTTATATTAAAAACGAGCATTTTTATTGTTTATTACAAGCTATTGGGTGATTGCAAAGTTATTATATTTTGATTGCGATTTTTAAAGACGAGCATTGCTCGTCTTCGTCTTTTTGTTTATCAATAAAGTTGCTGTAATGGCGTTACAGTTTGTGCTGGATCGTAATTGAGTGCCGCAGTTGTGGCATAGGCAGCATTCATGGTGGTATCGTAATGTACCTTATATTGAATGGCACTTCGACGCAATATTTTTGAGGCTTCAATGGCCGCTCGTCCAGAGGTGGTATTAAGAATATAGCTGTACTCGCCATTTTTTATGTGGTCATGGATATTCGGGCGCCCTTCGTTTTCTTTTTTTACGATTTGGCATGATATATTTGCTTGTTGTAATACCTTTGCCGTGCCAATAGTGGCATCAATACTAAATCCATGAGCAATTAATCGCTTAGCGACTTCTAACAGCCTTGTTTTATCCTGATCACGAACCGATAATAATGCTTTTCCTGATTTTTTCATATTGGATAAACTACCAAGCTGGGCTTTAGCAAAGGCTTCAGCAAAGGTTTTACCGATGCCCATTACTTCACCCGTTGAGCGCATTTCTGGACCTAAGATTGGATCAACGCCACTGAATTTATTAAACGGTAATACCACTTCTTTTACTGAGTAATAAGGAGGGATTACTTCTTTAGTTACGTTTTGTTGTGCCAAGGTTGTTCCTACCATGACTCGTGCGGCGATTTTAGCGAGTGGTAAGCCAGTTGCTTTTGAGACAAAAGGGACAGTGCGAGCTGCTCGCGGGTTGATTTCGATTAAATAAATCTGGTTATCTTTAACAGCAAACTGTCCATTCATTAAGCCTTTCACATCAAGCTCAAGTGCTAACTGTTTAGCCTGTTGCCTGAGTTGGGCTAAAATCTCTGAGGTTAGTGTGTGTGTAGGTAATGAACAAGCTGAATCGCCAGAGTGGATCCCTGCTTGTTCAATATGTTCCATAATACCACCAATGACAATTTGTTCACCATCAGCAATCACATCAATATCTACTTCAATGGCATCATCTAAAAAGTGATCAAGTAGGACAGGGGCATTATTCGATTCACTTACCGCTGTTTTAAAATAATGCCGTAAATCTTGCTCATTATAGACAATTTCCATTGCCCGACCACCTAATACATAAGATGGCCTAACCACTAATGGGTAACCGACTTTTTCCGCTTTGGTGATAGCTTCATCAATATCAGTCACTGTTGCGTTGACAGGTTGTTTTAATTTTAGTTTATCGACGATTGCTTGAAAACGCTGGCGATCTTCGGCTTTATCAATAGCGTCAGGTGAAGTACCAATAATAGGTAGACCTGCCGCTTCAAGTGCACGGGCGAGCTTTAGTGGTGTTTGCCCACCATATTGCACGATAACACCATTTGGCTTTTCAACATGCGCAATCTCAAGCACATCTTCAAGCGTAACTGGCTCAAAATAGAGGCGATCAGAAGTATCATAATCGGTTGACACGGTTTCTGGGTTACAGTTAACCATAATGGTTTCATAACCATCCTCACGCAGAGCTAATGCTGCATGCACACAGCAATAATCGAACTCGATACCTTGACCAATTCGATTAGGACCACCACCTAGGATCATAATTTTTTTACGGCGAAATTGAGGATTGGCTTCACACTCTTGCTCATAGGTTGAATAAAGGTAAGCGGTATCGGTTGCAAATTCAGCCGCACAGGTATCAACACGTTTATAAACAGGGTGAATTTGATATTGATGACGTAAATCGCGAACCGATTGCTCGGTGGTATTAAGTAGTTTAGCAATGCGTAAATCTGAAAAACCTTTACGTTTTAATTGCCATAATGTTTCTAAATCGAGCTGTGCAAGTGACTGCTTCTTTAGCTTGTTTTCAAGGTTAACCAACTCTTCAATTTGTATTAAAAACCAACGATCTATATTGGTTAATGTAAAGATCTCATCTAAACTCAATCCAGCCCTAAAGGCATCGGCAATATACCAAATACGATCGGCGCCCGCTTCTTGGAGTTCATAACGAATTTTGGTGATATTTTTTTCATCAGTATAATTATCAATTTTAGGATCAAATCCTGAAGCGCCAACCTCAAGCCCTCGCAATGCTTTTTGTATTGATTCTTGGAAGGTACGCCCAATGGCCATCACTTCACCAACCGATTTCATTTGCGTGGTTAAACGATCATTACAACCAGCAAACTTTTCAAAATTAAAGCGTGGGATTTTAGTGACCACATAATCAATTGATGGTTCAAATGAGGCGGGGGTTTTACCCCCTGTAATATCATTCGATAATTCATCGAGTGTATAACCAACTGCCAATTTAGCAGCGATTTTAGCAATTGGAAAACCGGTAGCTTTAGAAGCTAACGCTGATGAACGTGATACTCTCGGATTCATCTCAATGACAATTAATCGCCCAGTGTTTGGATCAACGGAAAATTGTACATTGGAGCCACCGGTTTCAACGCCAATTTCACGCAGTACCGCGATCGAAGCGTTACGCATGATTTGGTATTCTTTATCCGTCAAGGTTTGTGCCGGCGCAACAGTAATTGAATCACCGGTGTGAATACCCATTGGATCGAAGTTTTCAATTGAACAAACAATAATGCAGTTATCATTTTTGTCTCGCACCACTTCCATTTCGTACTCTTTCCAACCTATCAATGATTCATCGATGAGCAGTTCATTGGTTGGTGAAAGATCAAGTCCTCTGGTACAAATTTCATCAAATTCTTCTGTGTTATATGCAATTCCGCCCCCAGTTCCCCCCATGGTAAAGGACGGGCGAATAATGCAAGGAAAACCAACTTGCTCAAGAACGGCATAAGCTTCTTTAAGCGAATGCGCAATGCCTGAACGAGCGGTATCAAGGCCGATTTTTTTCATCGCCTCATCAAACCGTTTACGATCTTCGGCTTTATCAATAGCATCTGCTGTTGCACCTATCATTTCAACATTAAATTCTTTCAATACACCTTGTTTTTCAAGCTCTAATGCACAGTTTAACGCTGTTTGACCGCCCATGGTTGGTAAAATGGCGTCTGGCCTTTCTTGTTCAATAATCTTGCGAACGCATGTCCAATGAATTGGCTCGATATAAGTGGCATCGGCCATTTCAGGATCCGTCATGATAGTGGCTGGGTTGGAATTAACTAAAATAACGCGATAGCCTTCTTCACGTAGCGCCTTACAGGCTTGTGCTCCCGAATAATCAAATTCACATGCTTGACCAATAACAATTGGACCTGCGCCAATAATTAATATACTGTTGATATCTGTTCGCTTCGCCATAATTATTGCTCCTGCTTATAAATTTTAATTAACTCAATAAAATGATCAAAAAGAGGTGCGGCATCATGTGGTCCGGGACTGGCTTCTGGGTGACCTTGAAAACTAAAAGCTGGTTTGTAATTGTGATGAATACCTTGCAGTGAACCATCAAATAGTGATTTATGAGTGGCTCTTAAATGAGCAGGCAAACTTGCTTCATCTACTGCAAAACCATGATTTTGAGCGGTGATCATAACCTGATTATTTTCAAGATTTTTAACGGGGTGATTTCCGCCATGGTGACCAAACTTCATTTTAATCGTTTTAGCGCCACATGCTAGTGCTAAAAGTTGATGACCTAAGCAGATACCAAAGATGGGAATGTCAGCATTTAAAAACTGCTTAATAGCCTCAATTGCATAACGGCAAGGGGCTGGATCACCTGGGCCATTAGATAAAAATATTCCATCTGGCTTTAATGCAAGGACTTGTTCTGCTGTCGTTTTGGCTGGTACGACTGTTAATTTACAACCACGCTCAACTAACATGCGCAAAATATTGCGTTTTACGCCAAAGTCATAAGCAACAACATGGTATGGTAATTGTTTTTCTGGTATTGGATTAGGCTGTTGTTGTCTTGTCCATATGCCTTGAGTCCAAATATAACTTGTCAAACACGTCACTTCTTTAGCTAAATCAAGCCCACTTAATCCTTTAAAATTTATTGCCTGTTGTTTGGCTATTTCGGCTTTTTCAAGTAAGGTCTTTTTATCCGTTGCCGTTATAATAACACCATGCTGTGCTCCTTTTTCACGCAAAATACGCGTTAAGCGCCGTGTATCAATATCGGCGATGGCAATAACATTATGCTTTTTTAAATAGCTGGAAAGATCGAGTTCACTTCGGTAGTTGCTGGCTAATAATGGCAAATCACGAATAATCAATCCCTTTGCATAAATTTGGCTGGATTCAGCATCATTATCATTTGTTCCGACATTACCAATATGAGGATAGGTCAGTGTAACCAATTGTTCACAGTAAGAAGGATCGGTAAGGATTTCTTGGTAGCCAGTCATTGACGTATTAAAGACCACCTCACCAACAGTTTGTCCGTTAGCACCAATGGATTTACCAATAAATTGCGAACCGTCTTGCAACATAAGGAGGGCGTAAGTTTGCATGATTAAGCTACCTTTGATTAAACAACCAATAAATATGAATAAAAATTCAATTTAATTGTTTTTAATAATACAATATTTAATCATATTATTACACTTTTTTAAACAAAAAAAGCAATATTATAAAAAACAACCAAATGACAAAATCTAAAATTTTAGACAATTCAATGCTTAGAAATAATATCAAATAAATCTAGAAGGTTTAACTTGAAATTGCATAATTATTCAAATAAAATCTTAGCAAAGTTTACCGCTTTTTAGGAGCTCAATATGTACGGTTTTTATCAACGCCATTTTTTACGTTTACTCGACTTTACTCCAGCAGAAATTAATCGATTGATTGAACTTGCTATCGAACTAAAAAAAGCCAAAAAACAAGGTAACGAAAAAAAACATTTAGTTGGTAAAAATATAGCCCTTATTTTCGAAAAAGATTCAACTCGTACTCGCTGTGCATTTGAAGTAGGTGCGTTTGATCAAGGAGCTCAAGTAACCTATTTAGGCTCCAGTGGTAGCCAAATTGGGCATAAAGAATCAATTGCAGATACCGCGCGCGTGCTAGGTCGAATGTATGATGGAATTGAATATCGTGGTTATGGTCAAGAAATTGTTGAAACCTTAGCAAAATATGCAGGTGTGCCAGTCTGGAATGGTTTAACAACCGAAGCACATCCAACGCAAATATTAGCCGATTTTATGACAATGCAAGAGCATATAGGAGATCGACCATTAAGCAGTATTAAATTTGCCTATTTAGGTGATGCTCGGAATAATATGGGAAATTCATTAATGGAAGGTGCAGCGTTAATGGGGATGGAGATTCGATTAGTTGCACCAAAGGCTTGTCAGCCGGAAGCCGAACTTGTGCAAAAGTGCCAAGATATTGCCAAAATGACAAGAGCAAAAATTATCTTAACTGAAGATGTGACTTTAGGCGTTAAAGACGTCGACTTTTTATACACGGACGTATGGGTGTCAATGGGCGAACCTAAAAATGTTTGGGATGAGCGAGTTAAGCTATTAACACCATATCAAGTAAATCAAAACGTGATTAAACTCACTGGTAACCCAAATGTCAAATTTATGCACTGCCTGCCTGCTTTTCATGATATAAATACGACAGTGGGTAAACAAATGGCAGCACAATATGGCTTAACCAATGGGCTTGAAGTAACTCATGATGTATTTGAATCTGAGCATAGTATTGTATTTGACGAGGCCGAAAACAGGCTACATACCATTAAAGCGGTAATGGTTGCAACATTAACCAAAGACGAATAATATTGTCACAATTAATACAAAGGTGTTTTGTTAACATAAGCGCCTTTCTTTTTGCCGACTTAATGTCGGCATAATTTTATCTAAAAGAATATTGAATCATGACCAAACAAGAGCGAAACAAAAATTTTAAAAAATACCTAAAACTGACCAATCCCATTCATTTTTTAGCAGTAGGATTGGGTAGCGGCATGTCACCGATTATGCCGGGAACTATGGGTTCATTAATGGCTATCCCGTTATGGCTTTTGTTTTATGGCTTACAGCCAGCTTTATACTGGATATTTATTTTAGTGACTTTTATTTTTGGTTGTTTTATTTGCCAAAAAACATCGGATGATACCCATACGCACGATTCAGGGCATATCGTTTGGGATGAATTTGTCGGCATGTGGATCACCCTATTTTTTATTCCGCAACTTTCAGTTATGTGGATTGCCATAGCTTTCGTGGCATTTAGAGTGTTTGACATGGCAAAACCTTGGCCAATTCGCTGGTTTGATAAACGTATCCCCGGTGGATTTGGCATTATGGTAGATGATGTGATTGCAGCTATCTTTTCATCATTCACAGTTTATGTCATGACATTAATTATTTAAGAGATGAAGCGTGATCCTCGCCAAAATATAAGACAATACTCGCCACTATCAATACACTAAATTGACGACGAAATAAGGTATGTTTGCGCATGCTACAAACTCAATACCTATCAATATATGAGCTTATTTGCTGGCAGATCACTTTTCGACCGAATAAATCATTACACCGAAGTATAATCCACCTTCAAGAGGGGGGGGATATCAGTGATGTCGGTCATCCAAACTAGGTTGAGTTTAACCGGATTAAACGGTCTATTTAATGTATTGGGCCGTACTTCATGCGATAGACTTGTGGTAAAAAGATGAATATTATTGTTTATAATCGCTTAAATAAAAAACCCAAATAAAATCAATAGCTTTTCTGAATGGTTTTTATCGTGCTTAATTTACTATTCTTTCTGATATATCATAGCCCTAGTTTCTAATATCGTATACTAAGCTTGGGGCAATTAGATGGGTTTTATGTCGCCAATAAGGCAAGGATCAATGATCTGATATTCAAATGCATATTTCTCTGAAATTTTTTGATAACACTAGCTAAAACATCTTTTGTGACCAACCTAATTTGGTTGAAAGATTATTAAAATAATCATAATCCTTAGAGTGAATTAAATTAAACTCATACGAAGAACGGCGAATAATCACATCTTGTGTGGGTTTGACAGGCAAAATAATTTGGCTATCACAAGCAATATTAAGATCCAGTGCTGTCGTTGGGAATTTTAAGCGGATAGCATTATCACTTTTGATCACTAATGGTCTGACCGCTAATGAATGTGGAAACATTGGTGTAATAATTAATGCATCTAAATGAGGAGCTAAAATAGGACCTCCCGCCGATAGTGAATAAGCGGTAGAGCCTGTCGGTGTGGCAATAATTAACCCATCTGCTCGCTGTGAAAAGGCATTGCGTTCATTAATGTAGACATCATAGTCAATCATATGTGCAACGGTATTAGGAGTAACAACAATTTCGTTGACGGCAAAACTTGAGTTAATCAAGTTACCATTATCATAAATAGACACTTCTAACAAAAAGCGGGGATCATCCTCATATTTACCAGCAATAACAGGACTTAATTGTTCAATCACTTGTTCATGAGAAATATCAGTTAAAAAACCGAGGTTACCGCGATTGACACCAATAACTTTGATTTTATAGTGCGATAGTCGCCTAGCTGAATGCAACATATTTCCATCTCCCCCTACAACAATAGCGAGATCGGCTTGCTCACCAATTGTTTCCAACGAGGCGTAGTGGCTAACAGAAAATTGAATGTGATCCGCTAAGCGCTCTTCAACCAGCACGCGAATACCAAGTTTAACAAGCCAATCATAAAGCACTTGATGAGTTTCTATTGCTTCTAATTTACGCGGAAGCCCAATTAAGCCAATACATTTAAATGGTGTATCCATAAAATATCCTTGTTATTTTTTACACAACCATCTGTATTTTTTGATAATAATTCAAAAAATCACATATCAATATGATGATAGGCTTGTAATCATAAAAATTGCCCCCATAATAACCGTTATTCACTAAGTTTTCGACTACATTATTTGGAGTACCCTATGACAGAGCAAGATAAAAATATGTCAGAAAATGAAACTAACATTGACACACCAGTAGAAGCAACAGCCGAGCAAGAAGTAACTGCGCAACCAAATCTTGAAGAACAATTAAGTGCAAAAGATGCTCGTATTGCAGAGCTTGAACAAGCATTGCAATTAGCGAAAAAAAATGAAAGTGAAGCCATGATTCGTGCGCGAGCTGAAATTGATAATGTTCGTAAACGAGTCGAGCAAGATGTTGATAAAGCGCGTAAGTTTGCACTCGAAAAATTTTCTAACGAATTATTACCCGTTATTGATAATTTAGAACGCGCTTTAGAATCGACAGACAAAGCGAATCCAGAACATAAAGCGACAGTTGAAGGATTAGAACTGACATTAAAATCATTCTTAGACACTGTCAAAAAATTTGGTATTGAAGTGATTAATACCGAAGATTCTCAATTAAATCCTGATGTACACCAAGCGATAAGTATGGTTGAATCACCTGAACATCAGTCAGGACAAATTGTTAATACCATTCAGAAAGGCTATACCTTAAATGGCCGTTTAATTCGCCCTGCCATGGTTATTGTCGCTAAATAGCTAAGCGTAATGAGTTTAACCGCCAAGTACTGGCGGTTAATTTTATTTACTGCGTTGCTCTTCTCGGGCAAGTTTTTTCATTTTTTGTTCGATTCGTTGGCGTTTTAATGGTGAAAGATAATCGACAAAAAGCTTACCTTTTAAGTGATCCATTTCGTGTTGAATACAAATAGCCAATAGATCATCAGCGTCAATTTCGTAAGGATTGCCATTACGATCAAGTGCTTTAATTTTAATCTTTTCAGCTCTTGGCACAAAACCACGGCAATCAGGTACCGATAGACAGCCTTCCTCAATACCTGTTTCACCGTCTTGGCTAATGACTTCTGGGTTGATAATCACATAAACGTGGCTTTTGTCTTCTGATACATCAATTACGATAATTTGTTCATGCACATCGACTTGGGTAGAAGCCAGACCAATACCATTTTCGGCGTACATGGTTTCAATCATGTTGTCAATAATGGTTTGTAACTCTGGTGTAAATTTGGTAACAGGCTTAGCAACTTTGCGAAGTCGCTCATCAGGAAAACGTAATACTGGTAAAATAGCCATAAATTATTCGATCTACTCCTCAAATTTCGGGTTTATTCCATCTATTATTCATTGTAAACATTTATCATACTGATGAATAGCCCTTGTTGGCTATTGATAAAATATATCTTATCAATTCAAGATATGACGCCTGTTTAAGCTGTATATAAAAAAGGGTTATGATGAGTAAATATGAATTTTTATTACGAATTTCAATGCTTAGATATGGAAAACGAGCCATTTTTGAAAAAATTATGCAACTTTTTGTTAACGGTTTACCTAGTAGCATAAAAGATGTCTCTCTTCTATTAAATAAACTAGGATTATCAGACATTCAATTAGCACTTTTTTATGAAACATCATACCTACATTTTGAGCCAATACTTGAATGGTTAGATTCACCTTTTCCACCAAAATATCTTATTGCCTATTGCGATAATGATTATCCCTTACTACTTAAGCAAATTGATTCTCCGCCTTTATTATTATTTGTTTTAGGTAATCGGCAGTTACTAGATTCTCCTCAATTGGCTATGGTGGGCAGTCGCGAATTTAGTGAATATGGAGCACAATGGGGGCGATATTTTGCAAGCGAATTAGCTATTAATGGTTTAACCATAACCAGTGGTTTGGCGCTAGGGTTAGATGCAATTTGCCATCGTGGTGCGCTTGAAGTATCTGGCCCGACTATTGCAGTTCTAGGCAGTGGATTAGCCAAGATTGCCCCAAGATCAAATTTAAGCTTAGCCAATGATATTTTGTCACAAGGTGGCGCCATTGTTTCTGAATTTCTACCATTTGAAAAAGCCAGATCAGTCTATTTCCCTCGTCGAAACCGAATTATTAGCGGATTAAGTTTAGGTACTTTTGTGATTGAAGCATCAGAAAAAAGTGGTTCACTAATTACAGCACGCTATGCACTTGAACAAAATCGCGATGTCTTTGCTTTACCTGGCGATATTGATAATGAAAACTGTAGTGGAACTCATTATTTAATTAAACAAGGCGCTTATTTGGTTTCTAAGCCTGCTGATATTTTAGAGCATTATTATAACTATTTATCAGTAGTAAATAACTCGCTTAATTCAATTAAAGAAGCGCCAAGTCATTCTATTTTGTATCCGGAAATTTTTGCTGTGATTCACCACCAACCTATTCCTATTGATATTATTGCCCAGCAAGTCAATTTACCGATTTCCGAAGTGACAACTAAATTATTGGATATGGAACTAGAGGGACTGATTAAAACGGTAACTGGCGGTTATATTCGTAATCGAATAATTTAGCATTAACAAAATCCTTGTTAAAAAACTTCAGAAAAGCGCGCATTTAAATATAAAACCCGCCGATAGGCTTCGGCGGTATAGGTTATTTTTTATTTATCTTCAATTTCGAGCGCAATTTCAGATAAAATAATACCAGTGTTATCAGCATAAATAAAATCACCAGAAAAGAAAGTTACGCCACCAAAGTTAACTCGAATATCGATTTCACCTATTCCTTGATCCTCAGCACCAACTGGAATTGCTGCCAGCGCTTGAATACCAATATCAGCTTCAGCCAAGTGATCAACTTGACGAACAGCGCCATAAACAATAATCCCTTCCCACTGATTTTGCACGGCAATATCGATTAGCTCTGCATCAATTAATGCACGACGAACAGAACCACCACCATCAATAACAAGAATTTTACCTGAACCGTCCGATTGTAAAATTTCGTATAGTAGCCCGTTATCTTCAAAACATTTAACTGTTACAGCTTGACCTGAAAATGATGTCACACCGCCAAAATTACTAAATATCGGTTCAACAACGTTAACGTCTTCTGGGTAATAATCGCAAAGAACTGAAGTATCAAACTCCATTATCAAGTCTCCTTTTGCTGTGGTATATAAGTTTATTTAGTATAACGCGAATACAAGTAAAACGATATTAAATTTAAATAAACAAATGCTAATTCAAGATAATTCTCAAACAATAAAATAAATTAACCAATAAAACAAGCCGAACTGCTTGTACTAAGCTTGTACCACTCTTGTACTAATCAAAAGTTATTAACGATCAATTTAAATCATCATAGCAATATTTAATATCAATCGGTAAAGCTAATAACAATAAGCCACTGGATTTATATTTTATATCATTGATAATCTATTGATTATTATATTTTTCTAGATTTAGACGTTGAGTTTTTAAAAAATTTTCTTACTCGACCTTCTCGCAATGCTGCAATAAAAAAGCCTAGTGAACCGTATATAATCCCAAGCAACAAAATCATAAATACATTAAATAAATTATCTTTTAAGCTTAACCCCATTTGATTGACACCTGCTATCATATTGGTTGCCCAAGTTGATGGTAACATTTTAGAAACTATTTGTACCCCAAAAGGCATGGCATCAAGCGGCCAAATTGTACCCGATAAATAAAATACGGGGGTTGTCAAAAATGCGAGTGTCAAATAGATCATTTCGGTTTTACGTAAACATTCAGTCAGTAATTTACTGAGCCCTAAAACGCCAAGCAATAATGGAAATGTCATAATTAGAATTTCGGGTATATTAGCGAGTTGTCGATAGCCAAGTGCCCAAGGCCATAAACCAAACAGAACAATGGATAAAAATAACCAGATCGGTATAAGACCACATAAACTACCAAATATGACTATTTTCGGCGGTTTACCTTTCGGTAGTGAGTTTAAAGTAATGTTAGTACGCGTTGAAGCAATTAAAAATGAGTGTTGCAATAACATTACTAATAAACCCGGAAAGGTAATAGCGGCAAAACTGACGCCAGGATTATAAAGTGGTTCAGTTTGACCATTTATTGGCGATAAAATAATATTGATCTGTTTATCTGAGAATCCACTATTACGCATTATTCGAGTATTATATTGAGTTAATATCTGTTGATAGATCCCTTTTATATCGACTTGTATTAAACCATTGGCTAAACGACTTGAAGCATCACCATATGCAGGTATTGTCACTTCTTCGCCATTTAATAACCGCTTTTCAAAATCTCTTGGAATTGTAAATACTGCAAAGAGTCGATGATTATTAATATCATCATAAGCTTGCAGAGAGCTTTCATATATGATGGTCTCGATTTTAGAGCTAGTATTTAAAGAGCGAATTAAACCTCGACTTGTTGGTGTATGATCTTGATCGACGATGGCTACTGGCAAGCTGGTTATGGTTCCATTACTATAAACTAAACTCATCAATGAGACAGATAAGAGTAACAATAACCACCTTGGTCTCACTAACATAAGCAAAAATATTTTTACAAATGAAGACCAAAATATTTTAAGCATCTTGGTTTTTCCCCTTACTGTGAATGTAGTCGTCTTACTAGACGTTTTCTTACTAACACAGTAATAATTATTGGATAGATCATTAAAATACCACAGACTTTTAGCACTGAAAGATAGCTAGAATGGCGTAAAAACAGATCAAACAGTTTATTAAGTGCATAAGTTAATGGCTCTAAAGATGAAATGAATCTCGCAATCCATGGCATTGATAGTTCTGGCACAACAATGCCCGAATAAGTTAACGCCAGTCCAACTAAAAGACCGATATAGGAATAAGCATCAATTGGCGTTTTTGTAAAAGTGTACAGCAAAATACCGATACTTTGCGCAGCAATAACATAGAAAAACACCACTATCATCATTGCAAAGGGCGATCCTGATACACGCGCATCAGAAAATAAAACCAGCATAGCAATTTCAAAAATAAGTAACATAGTAAACCAAATGGTATAAGGCGCTAATTTCCCTAAAACAAAAGGATAATTAGGGCGAGTTCGCTTTGGTAATTGTGCTAATAGATGAATCGTTATTGTGACAACAAACAGTTGTAGTAGATGCACAACAGCAGAAAATTGCTGAAAGTACATTGAGTTACCACTGGCATTAAACAATCCATCATAATTGAAGTTTACTTTTGCAAGCTTAGGTACTGGTATCCCAATACTAGTTGCCATTGTGCTACGGTATTGAGTATTTAATGCGGCAATAAGGCCAGAATAGTCCATAATAGAATACAAGCCCGCACTATAGTATAACGCATTGTAATATAGCATTGGAGTGGGCTGACGGCCAGCTAATACATCTGCTTCAAAATTAGGGGGAATATAAAAAATGGCGTAAATTTTTGCTTTTCGCAAATCGCGCTCGGCCTCTGAAAGCTGGCTATCATAGTTAACAAGGCTTGCATGTGCACCGGCATTAAGATTGCGCACAATTTCACGTGATAAAACACTGTTATCATGATCTATATAGCCAACAGGTAGATCAAATAGCACACCGCGGTGGAATATGCTACTGATTAATACAAAAATAATTAGTGGCAAAATCCACATTAGCCAATGGAAAGTAAATCGTTTAAAAATGGTGGGTATTTCAGCATTAAACGCTTGTTTAAAGCGGTGCCAAAAATCCCAAATTAGTTGTCTAATTTCCATAGTGTGCTCATACCTGCACGTAAATTAGTAATAGGCTTTGTTGGATAAAGCCTAACTTCAAAGGTTTTTAAATCAAAATCACCAGTAGCTCGCGTTGCCCGTTTTGTTGCATAATCACCCATAGGCGCAATATAACGAACTTCAGCCTCAATTTCCTTATTACCAAGAGCAGGCACTTCAAGCTTAACATGATCGCCTTTATGAATATTAGGCATAATGTTTTCACGAAGATTAAATATAAAGTACGCTTTTGGTAGTTGAATTACAGTCAATAATGGGCTATTGGCATTAAATAACTCACCAACTTCGGCTGGTATTGAACCAACCTCACCTTCAACAGGAGATTTTACTTGTAAATCATCATATTGAATTTGTAATTGTTTAAGCTGCTCTTCTGCTTCTTTTAATTTAGCATTATAAATTTCACGTTGTTCAATACGATCACCATTTTTGGCTTGATCTAAATTAGCTTGTGCTGACTGAACTTGTTGAAAAGCTGCATCACGCGTTTTTAATGCATTATCTAAGATAGATTGAGAAACATAACCTTTGGCCGAAATCGCTTTGTTACGATCATATTCTTTGGATGCATTATCATAAGCAACTTTAGCTTGTTGAAGTAACGCTTGATAGTAGCGAATACTTTCTTCACGTGTTCCATGTTCAGAAAGCGCGACTTGGGCGCGTGCTTGATCGCAAGCCGCTTGCGCCGCTTTGACTTGTGCTAATAGCTCTGGGCTATCAAGCGTTATTAATATATCGTTTGGTTTTACATCATCGCCTCGATTAACATGGATAGCCTGCACCCGTCCTTTCGCTTTTGACGAAATACTAACATTAGGAGCATCAACCTCACCTTGTAAGATAAGCTGACTATTGTGTGAGCGAATTAAAATTGTCATTGAGATTAAAATAACAATTAACACAATCGTAATAAAAATTTTTTTATTCATAAATTTTGTATAGAGTGATAATGATTAGATAAGACCTAAACAATTAGGACTATGGTATGCATTACAGATTTTACATACTTAAATTGTAACGATTACTATATTATAGGTTATACCAAAAATGCTTTATTTCAACAGCTAAAGCAGAATTTTTATTTTAAAAAATAAGAATATATTAACATTATGAATAGTCAATATGGCTATATTCTATTTAGCTTTTAAATAAATTTTGATAATTATAAAACATCACTTTAATAGGTTTTATTTATAATTGATATTAGTTAAAAGAAATAGATAAAAACCTACTTATTTAGTATGATATTTTCAATTAATATACGATAAGGTTCGAAATTTATGAAAAAAATAATAATTATTGGTGGTGGAGCCGGTGGTTTAGAGCTAGCTACAGACCTTGGCGATAAACTAGGTAAAGACAACCAAGCCGAAATTAGACTAATTGATAAAAACAGCTATCACTTGTGGAAACCTTTATTACATGAATTTGCCACAGGTGTTTTGAACGAACAAGCTGATAAAATTGATTATGCTACACAAGGGCAACAACACAGCTTTCAATTTACACAAGGTACATTTAAAGATCTTAACCGTGAAGAAAAACAAGTTATTATTGAAGATTTAAACAACGAATCTATCTCTGTACCCTATGATATTTTAGTTGTAGCAATAGGAAGTACCTCAAACGATTTTGGCACACCTGGTGTTAAAGAGCATTGTATCTTTTTAGATGACCAAAGTGCTGCAATTCGTTTACGTGAAACACTGATTGCCAAATTTGCTGGTTTTTGTTCAATTATTGATGAAAAACAAGAAAAAACTGAAGATAAAATTCGTATTGCTATTGTTGGTGGCGGTGCAACAGGTGTTGAATTAGCCTCTGAATTACCTCACATGGTTGAAACATTCGGCGCTTGTGGTCACAATAAAATGTGTTCAGATTTACTAGATGTATCCATTATTGAAGCAACTGATCGTATTTTACCTGCCCTACCTGAAAAAACAGCATTAAGTATCACTGAAACTTTACAAAACCGTGGCATTCGCGTATTAACAAAAACCATGATCACTAAAGCGGAAAGTGATGGCTTTTATCCAAAAGAAGGCGATACCATTCACGCAGATATTATGATCTGGACTGCTGGGGTAAAAGCACCTGATTATTTAAAAGATATTTCTGGATTAGAATCAAGTCGTTCTAATCAGCTTGTAGTAAAACCAACATTACAAACAACACGTGATGATAATATTTTTGTTATTGGTGATTGTGCTTACGCAATGCAAGACAGCGGACGAGCCGCTCCCGCTACCGCACAAGCCGCACATCAAATGGCAAAAATTTGTTATGAAAACATTGTTAACATGTTAAATAATAAATCCATGAAATCATTCAGTTATACAGATAATGGAACAATTATTTCTTTGCATGATACCGCTCAAGGTGTGGTTAAAATTGCTGGAAAAGGAGAAATGAGCGTTAAAGGCTTTTTTGCTTTAACTATTCATCGCCTGCTCTATCGTATGCATCAAGCAAGTTTATTGGGTATATTCAACACAATTCGATTTGTTAAAGCGAGTAAAGAGATGTATAAAAATAAATTTGCGTCTATCTTTACTCATCAAGATTAGTTTCCCATTTAAATAGCTACTTACAAAACACTATTTTATAAGTGGCTATTTTATTTTATAATTTATAGCATTATTTACAGCTAAAGGTAAATTTAATGCGTTTTGTTATATTGTTTATGCTGTCTTTAGCTAGCTTTATTAGTATTGCTAGTTATAAACCTCAAGATGGGGATATTATTTTTCAATCCTCACAATCAAGACAAAGCCTGGCAGTTGAACAAGCTACAAACTCTCCATACAGTCATATGGGAATTATTTTTATTAAAAATAATGGTAAGCCATATGTTTTTGAAGCTGCTAATAAAGTCGTTTATACACCACTAAATAGTTGGATTGCACGTGGTAAAAATAAAAACTACATCATAAAACGTTTAAAAAATCACAATCTATCCCATAGCGAAATTACTAAATTAAAGCAAGTCGCAAGTAGTTTTGAAGGCAAACCTTATGATATCGGGTTTGGTTGGGACAATAATTATATCTATTGTTCTGAGTTAATCTGGAAAATTTATGATAAGGCTTTGAAATTGAAAATTGGTCAATTACAAACTATCAAAGATTTTAATCTTTCATCACCTGTCGTGAAGAAAAAATTAAAAGAGCGTTATGGAAACAAAATTCCTTATCAAGAAACTGTTATTTCACCAGTTTCTATTTTTAATTCCCCCTTACTGACAACAGTTGACAAACAATGGTAAATTAAAATAAGACTAAATGCTTAACTGGTGCAAAACTTTTACGATATAAATGATTAATACCATGTTCTTTTATTGCCGCTAAATGCGCTTTAGTTGGATAACCTTTATGCTTAGCAAGACCATATTGTGGATACAACTTATCAAGCTCAACCATTTCACGATCACGAGTAACTTTAGCCAAAATTGAAGCAGCACTAATCTCTGCTACCAATAAATCGCCCTTAATAACCGCTTGGCTTTGAATACCAAAATCAGGACAACGATTACCATCAACTAATACAAAATTGGGTTTAATAGGTAACCCAGATACAGCACGTTGCATTGCTAGCATAGTGGCATGTAATATATTTAATTTATCGATTTCATCCACTGAAGCGCGGGCAATATTCCACGCTAAAGCATCTTGTTTGATTATGTCAAACAGTTGTTCGCGCTTTTTTTCAGTCAATTTTTTAGAGTCTGTTAAGCCTTTAATTGGCTTGTTTGGATCTAAAATAACAGCAGCAGTAACAACATCGCCACAAAGTGGACCGCGTCCGACTTCATCAACACCAGCAATCAGTGTTGCATTTGGATAAGTAAAATCTAACAACTATGTGGATCCTCTAATTACATCAATTACCGCTTGTGCTGCTTGTTCATCGGCATTACAACGAATTTGATTATGTAAAGATAAAAAGGTTTCCTTCAATATACTATTGTCGCTTTCTAAAAAAGAAATAATATGATTAGTAATATTTTCAGGTGTGCAATCTTGCTGTAATAGCTCTGGCACAATCGCTTTACCCGCTAAAATATTAGGTAAAGAAACATAAGGTGTTTTAATTAATTTTTTAGCGAGCCAAAATGTGAAAGGCTTCATCTTATAGCCAACTACCATCGGACATTTAGCTAACATACATTCTAGTGCTACTGTGCCTGATGCTAAAATTGCAGCATTACTGGCAATCATTGCTTCACGGGCATGACCATCTAATAATTGTACATCAAGTGTTGGTGCTATTTCGGCTTTAATTTGTTCAAACTCTTGTCGTCTTTTCGCATTGACTAGTGGCACAACAATATGTAGATCAGGATAGCGCTTACGCAAGAGTATTGCCGCTTTTAAAAAAGGTGCTGATAATAATGCAACTTCAGCATGACGACTACCAGGTAATAAAGCTATACAACGACTATTAAGCGGAATACCTAATTGTTGGCGCATAGCGTGTTGATTTGGGTTAAGTGCAATGTCATCCGCCATTTTGTGACCGATAAAACGGCAAGGTACATCAAATTTATCATAAAACGCTTTTTCAAATGGCAAAAAAGCTAAAATAAGATTGGTATTGCGTTTAATTTTGAAAACACGTTTTTGTTTCCAAGCCCAAACCGAAGGGCTAACGTAATGAATGGTTTTTATACCTGCTTGCTTTAATTTACCTTCTAAAGAAAGGTTAAAATCAGGCGCGTCAATACCAATAAATATATCAGGTTTAAGCTGAATTAAGCGTTGAGTGATATCTCGACGGATTGATAAAATACGACGTAAACGCCCCAATACTTCAACAATTCCCATAACTGACAATTCATCCATTTCATACCAAGCTTGGCAACCTTCGGCTTGCATTTGAGGGCCAGCAATACCAACAAATTCAATATTTGGATGATGTTTTCTCAGCGCACGAATCAATCCTGCGCCAAGAATATCACCAGAGGTTTCTCCAGCAACTAGAGCAATAGTTAACGGTTTATTGACCATTAACGGATGATGCCTCGCGTTGAACGGGTAAAGAAGTCAATAAAAAGTTGGGCTTCAGGCTGTTGTTTTGCAACAGCTTCAATTTGAACTTTGGCTTCTTCTAACGTTAGGCCATTTCGATAAAGGGTTTTATAGCAGTTGCGAATCGCTTGTAAAGCTTCTTTGCTAAACCCTCTACGTTTTAGCCCTTCGTAATTTACGCCATGAGGTGTTGCATGATTACCTTGAGCAATAACATAAGGTGGAACGTCTTGCGCAACGCCTGAACAACCACCAACCATCACATGCGATCCAATAACACAAAATTGGTGTACTGCGGTCATACCGCCAATAATCACATGATCACCTAATTGAACATGCCCACCTAAAGTAGCGTTATTTGCTAAAATACAGTGATCACCAATATAACAATCGTGTGCAACGTGAGCATTAATCATCAATAAATTATCACTACCAACACGAGTTAACTCGCCACCTTGAACCGTACCACGGTGAATAGTGACGCTTTCGCGAATCATATTGCGATCGCCAATTTCGGTACGCGTTGGCTCTCCACGATATTTTAAATCTTGGTTTACTTCACCAATTGAGACAAATTGATAAATTTGGTTATCTTTACCAATTTTGGTGTGACCATTGATGACAACGTGCGATTTTAAAAAGGTTCCGTCACCAATTTCAACATTTTCACCAATAAAACAAAAAGGACCAATTTTGACGTTATCGCCGATTTTAGCACCTTTTTCAATGACTGAACTTGGGTGTATTTCTGTTGCCATAGTATTTCCTTAAAACAATTTGGAATATTTTAAATACCAAATGTTATTTACGAGCGCACATCATTTCGGCTTCGCAAACTAACTTGCCATCAACAGTTGCAACACCATGGAATAGCGCAATACCACGACGCTCTTTAATATACTCAACATCAAGTACAAGCTGA
The DNA here is from genome assembly GCF_001690435.1 of Gilliamella sp. Nev3-1. Taxonomy (NCBI): domain Bacteria; kingdom Pseudomonadati; phylum Pseudomonadota; class Gammaproteobacteria; order Orbales; family Orbaceae; genus Gilliamella; species Gilliamella sp. Nev3-1. Next base: position 66,122 of record NZ_LZHN01000004.1, read on the forward strand.
TCACCAGGTACAACAGGACGTTTAAAACGCGCTTTGTCAATTGAAGCGAAATAATAAAGTTGCCCAGGAGACAGCTCTTCAATGCTTTTAAATGCCAAAATACCCGTTGCTTGTGCCATGGCTTCTAAAATTAATACGCCAGGGAAAATCGGTTTGTTTGGGAAGTGTCCTTGAAAGAATGGCTCATTCACCGTCACATTTTTTATCGCTTTTAATGTTTTACCTTTTTCATAACTAATCACGCGATCAACCATTAAAAATGGGTAACGATGGGGTAATAAACTGATGATCTCTTCAATATCAAGGGCATTAAGTTCGGTAGTCAAAATAGCTATCCTTATACATTATTTACTCTAAATTCTATACATTATAACTGAGGATACCGCTTTCACTCAAGGATGATTTAAATTGCGAAATATTGTCTGCCCTAATTTGTTATCAACATATTAATACAGATTTATAAAATAAATGATCCACAAGCACTATATTATCCTATACCAAATCATATATAATAATTAAAATAATCAACTAAAAAGTTTATAACTTGGAGAAGTATAATGAAATCATTGATTAAAATGACCTTAGTAAGTGGCGCCATTGTTTTAGCATTATCGGGATGTGATGATAAAAAAACAGCTGAATCGAATACTGAAACAACGGAAAGCAAAGTCACTCTTTCAACTGATGCACAAAAAGAAGCTTATGCTTTAGGTTCATCATTCGCAACCTATATGAAATCAAATTTGGAACAAAATGAAATTAAGCCTGATCAAGAATATTTAATCAGTGGTTTCAATGAAACATTCCGTGATGCATCGCAACTTTCAAAAGATGATGTTAAAACTATTTTAGATGCGTTTGGTAAACGTATTCAAGAAGAAAGTAAAGCCCGTTTTGAAAAAGAAAAAGCAGATAATACAGCTGCTGGCAATAAATTTCGTGAAGAATTTGCTAAACAAGATGGCGTTAAAAAAACCAAATCTGGATTGCTTTATCAAATCATTAAAGAGGGTTCAGAGAGCCATCCAACAGCTGAAGATACAGTTATTGTTCATTATACAGGGACATTAACTGATGGGCGTAAATTTGATAGTTCTTATGACCGTGGTGAGCCAGCAACATTCCCACTTAACGGCGTAATTAAAGGTTGGACAGAAGGCATTCAATTAATTGGCGTTGGCGGTAAAATTAAACTAGTGGTTCCACCTGAATTAGCTTATGGAGATCAGAGTTTCCCTGGTCAAAATGATAAAGCCTCTATTCAACCTGCTTCAACCTTGGTTTTTGAAGTTGAATTATTGGGCATTGATAATGGTAATGCCAAGGACCAAAATTCACAAGAAACTAACTCACAGAAAGCAAAATAATTTTGTGAATTCATTAAATTATACACTTGTTGTTTTGGGTCCTGCTTATGGGACCCAATCTGCTTATTGCGCTTACCAATTTGCGCATACATTGCTGACAAAAACTTCTCATTCAATTAAAAATATCTTTTTTTATGCTGATGGCATATATAATGCCAATCATTATACAGATCCAGCTAATGATGAGTTTAATTTAGTTGTAGCATGGCAACAGTTAGCAAAGAAATATTCATTAACATTAGCTGTGTGTGTCGCAGCAGCGCAAAGACGTGGTGTTACTGAGGGTAATCTTGCTGAACATTTTGAATTAACAGGGCTTGGTGAACTGAGTGAATCAATTGCTATGTCAGATCGTACGGTTCAATTTTGATTTAAGGTCGTTAGAATGAAAAAAGTGGCAATTATTATTAGCTCACCACCGCATGGAAATGCTAAAGGTCGAGAAGCGCTCGATGTAGCTTTAGCTGTATCAGCCATCAATCATGTTTCGGTTTTTTTCATAAATGATGGGGTATTGCATTTATTGCCTAAGCAACAACCTAATCAAATTTTAATGCGTGATTATATTGCTACACTTAATATGCTTGAACTTTATGATATCGAAGATGTTTATGTATGCGAATCTTCATTAGAAGCACGAAATTTAGCAAATGCCACATTAAATATTCCTAATAAAGTGCTTGATGCGCTATCTATAAGTCAACTACTTTCTATTCAAGATGTCATCTTACGGTTTTGATTTTATAGTGAAAAGTATATATTTCCTGAAACTTCTTTACAAATATAATATTCAACAATAAAACTAATCTGATTTTTATTAGCTATATTTTTATACGATATAAATTCATATAGTATAAATAATCCACCCTACCTTTCAGCAAAGCTGATTAATAAGATGGATTACCATGTTAAGTCGATTTAATCGAATAAGTTTTATTTTAACTTAATTAGACTAGCTTTTTCATCCCGTCGGCAATTTTTTCAGCTTGCGTTCCAACGACAATTTGTACGCCCGTTTTACCTAATTTAATAACTGCCATTGCTCCTAGTGCTTTGGCTGCTGGTTCATCAATTAGATCAGAATCATTTACACCTAAACGCAAACGTGTAATACAAGAATCAATATTAGTTAGGTTTTCTTTACCACCTACAATTGCTAAATATTGCTCGGCAAGTTTAGAAATATCACCAACAGCTTGCTTTTGCTGAACATTTTCGGTTGATGAAACAGTAGTATCATCGTCTTCACGACCTGGTGTTTTAAGGTTAAATTTAACAATAACAAAGCGGAATACCACATAATAAACAACAAAGAACACTAATCCTTGAAGAATTAACATATACCAGTGAACAGCAAGCGGATTACGACTTGAAAGTAGCATATCCACTAAACCAGCACTAAAACCAAATCCTGCAATCCATTGCATTGCGGCAGCAATATAAAGTGAGATACCAGCCAAAACAGCGTGTACAAAATAAAGCATAGGTGCAACAAACATAAAGGCAAATTCTAACGGCTCGGTAACGCCTGTAAAAAATGCAGCAATAGAGGCTGCAAACATAATTGATGCAGTTTTCTCTTTATTGCCTTTTTTAGCTGTATGATACATAGCTAACGCTGCGCCAGGTAAACCGAACATCATAACAGGGAAAAATCCTGCCTGATAACGGCCAGTAATGCCTACTGTTGCTAACCCACTTTCAATAGATTTTTGCCCACCTAGGAAGTTTGGAATATCATTGATTCCAGCCACGTCAAACCAAAATACTGAGTTTAAAGCATGGTGTAAACCAACCGGAATAAGTAAGCGGTTGAAGAACCCATAAATACCTGCACCAACAGCGCCTAATTCTTTAATATATTTACCAAAAGCGACCAAAGCATCATAGATAGTCGGCCAAACAAAAAATAAAATAGCTGAAATTAATAGCATAACAACTGAAACAATAATAGGTACAAGCCTTTTACCACTGAAGAAAGATAATGCTTTATGTAATTCAACTTGGCTAAAACGATTATAAAGTTCCGCAGCAATAATACCGACAAGTATACCAATAAATTGGTTATTTATTTTTTTATATGCCGCTGGAACTTGAGCATCCCACCCATCTAAACTGGTGTCAATGCCATTAAATAAGGCAATAGAATTTGGAGAAAGTAAGGTTGTAACAACTAAAAAACCAACCAAACCAGACAAGGCAGCCGCACCATCTTTATCTTTAGACATGCCGTAAGCAACACCAATAGCAAAAAGTATTGGCATATTTTCAATAATTGCACCACCAGATTTAATTAAAAAAGCGGCGAAAATATTGTTTTGCCCCCAACCATTGGGATCAATCCAATAGCCAATCCCGAGGAGTATTGCCGCAGCCGGCAGAACGGCAACAGGCACCATCAGTGAGCGCCCGATACGTTGCATATAAGCTAAAATTCCCATAAGTGTTACCTCATATTTGTTGAAATGGTACTTAAAGAAGTATATGTAATTATATATTTTTAAGTAAAAACAGCTTGGTTATTATATTTCATCTTATATTATTTTACTTCGCAAATTAATTATTGCTTTTTTGTGACTAAAATCACTATATTTTTTGATTTATTGTCTTAATATAGTAAAATATGTTCAACATTTTTTACTTGAAAAAAAAAGAGTTTATTTAATTATATCAAAAGAGGTGATATCTCATGAGACTTATTCCTTTAGAAAATGCACAAGAAGTCGGCGCTTGGGTTGCAGAGCGTATTGTTAATAAAATTAACCAATTTCAACCAACATCTGAGCGCCCTTTTTTGCTAGGTTTACCAACAGGAAGTTCACCATTAGTTATGTATCAACAACTCATTAAACAGTATAAAGCCGGAAATGTTAGCTTTAAACATGTTGTTACATTTAATATGGATGAATACGTAGGACTTCCAGAAGATCACCCGCAAAGTTATCATACTTTTATGTATGAAAATTTTTTCAACCATATTGATATTGACAAAAATAACATCCATATACTAAATGGTAATGCACCTGATATTGATGAAGAATGCCGTCAATACGAAGCGAAAATTAAAGCTTATGGCAAAATTAATATTTTTGTCGGTGGCGTTGGCCAAGATGGACACATTGCCTTTAATGAACCAGGATCTTCACTTTGTTCTCGTACGCGTATTAAAACATTAACCGAAGACACACGCATTGCTAACTCTCGCTTTTTTGACAATGATGTCAATCAAGTGCCAAAACATGCATTAACTATTGGTGTTGCAACTTTAATGGACGCGCAAGAAGTGATTTTGTTAGTTTGCGGTCATAACAAAAGCTTAGCGCTACAAGCAGGTGTTGAAGGTAGTGTTAACCATCTTTGGACCGTAACTGCACTACAAATGCACCCTGCATCAATTATTGTTTGTGATGAACCAAGTACTGATGATCTTAAAGTGAAAACCTTAAAATATTTTAAACAGATGGAAACTGATAATCTTAAAGTAACCATTTTATAAAGGATAAACTTATGTACGCATTAACAAATTGCCGTATTTATACAGGTTATGAAATCCTTGAAAATCACGCTGTTATTATCGACGGCAATAAGATTGCAAAAATCTGTAAACAAAACGAATTGCCGGTGGGCATCACCATTAAAAATTTACAAGGCGCAATAGTTGCGCCTGGGTTTATTGATATTCAAGTCAATGGTTGTGGCGGTGTACAATTTAATGAAACGCTTGATGCACTAAGTGTTGAAACATTAGAAGCAATGCAGGCAACAAATCTTATCTCTGGTTGTACTAGTTATTTACCCACTTTAATCACATCGACTGATGAATTCATGATAAAAGCGGTTAAAGTGATGCGTGAATATCTAACGACGCATAAAAACCAAGCACTTGGCTTGCACCTTGAAGGTCCTTATATTAGCCCTGAAAAGAAAGGTATTCATGATGAAAATATCATTCGACAACCATCGCAAGAAATGATTGATTTTTTATGTGAAAATGCTGATGTCATTAAAATTATTACTTTAGCGCCAGAAAAAGTAGAAAGTCACTTCATCAAACAATTGGTTAATGCAGGTATTCATGTGTCTGTTGGCCATTCTAATGGCCATTATGATGATTGCCGTCGTGGATTTAACGATGGTATTCGTTTGGGAACGCATCTGTTTAATGCCATGCCTTATATTTCTGGGCGTGAACCTGGTGTTGTTGGCGCTATTTATGATGAACCTGAAGTTTATGTTGGTGTTATTGCTGATGGTCAACATGTAAGTTGGGCAAATATTCGCAATAGCCACAAAATTAAACAAAATCATTTAATTTTAATTACCGATGCAATGTTACTTGCTGGATCAAACTTAGAATCTGGTGTATTTGCAGGTAAAACCATTTATTATAAAGATGGTCGATGTGTTGATGAAAATGGGACGTTAGGCGGCTCTTCCTTAACCATGATAGAAGCTGTAAAAAATGCAGTCGAATATGTGGGTATCGCCTTAGATGAAGCATTAAGAATGGCGACACTTTACCCAGCAAAAGCAATTGGTGTTGATAAACAACTTGGCTCAATTAGTGAAAATAAAATTGCGAACTTGGTTATTTTTGATCGTGACTTTTCAAACGTGAAAACGATTGTTAATGGAGAGATGAACAGCTAGAATGCTAGATAGTTAACGAAAATATTGAGATAAAATATGACCTTTAATTATCTAAATCTAGTTGGCAATGCTGAATTAATCAAACAATTAAATTATGCCATGATTTACCGTTTGATTGTTCAGCAAGCGCCTGTATCTCGAATTCAACTGGCGGAAATTAGCCAATTAGCACCAGCAAGTATAACTAAAATTACTCGTCAACTTCTTAAAAGCAATCTAATAAAAGAAGTTGATGCACAACAATCAACAGGCGGGCGACCAGCCGTTTCAATACAAGCAAAATTTGATTATTATCAAACAATTGCTGTTCAATTAAGTCGTTCCCGTGTTACCATTGAACTTTATGATCTTGGTGCTAAAAATCTAGTTACCGAAATTTACCCACTAACTACATTTACCCAGCAATTGGCTGAAGAGTATTTAATCGCGTTAATTGAAAAATTTATAGAACAGAATAGTAAAAAGATAAAACACCTTGTGGCAATATCTGTTGTACTACCTGGTTTGGTCGACTCTGTACGCGGAATTATTCGTTATACACCGCATATTCCAGTTAAAGCATGGCCTTTAGCCGAAGCATTACACCATAAGTTTAATATTTCGATTTTTATTGGTAATGATATTCAAAGTTTAGCTTTAGCGGAAAGTTATTTTGGCTCAACCCAAGATGTAGATGACTCAATTTTGATTCGTGTACACCGTGGTGTTGGATCAGGCATCATTATCAATCAACAACTGTTAACTAATCATAATCAAACAGTGGGTGAAGTTGGTCATATCCAAGTGGATGCATTAGGTGAGCGCTGTCATTGTGGTAACTTTGGTTGTTTAGAAAATCGAGTTATTAATAAAGCAATTGAGCATCGAGCCAAACAAATGATTGAGCAAGGTTACCCAACTAAATTAAGTTTGGGTAATTGTAATATTGCCAATATCTGTAAATATGCTAACCAAGGAGATGAATTGGCAATTAAGTTAGTCAAAGATGCCGGTGAAAATCTTGGTAGAGCAGTTGCTATGATGGTAAATATTTTTAATCCACAAAGTATTGTATTAGCGGGCGAGTTGACAAAATCTCCCGAAATACTATTGCATGCGGTAAATAGTGCATTAAATACACAAAGTTTAGAAGAATTAAGAAAAAATCTTACTCTTCATTGTTCATCGCTCAATGACCGTTCAGCAATTGGCGCGTTTGCATTAGTGCAACAATCTTTATTTAATGGTTCATTATTAATGACATTGCTGGAAGATAAAGAATAATAGCCTATAGTTATAAAAAGTAAAGCCCAACAAATCGGGCTTTACTTTTTATATCTAGTTTAAGCTAAAATGCGTAACATTCTACGCAATGGTTCAGCGGCCCCCCATAGTAATTGGTCACCGACAGTAAAAGCTGATAAATAATCTTTACCCATATTAAGCTTACGTAATCGGCCAACTGGTGTAGTTAAGGTACCTGTTACTGCGGCTGGTGTCAGCTCTCGTATGGAAATATCACGATCATTTGGCACGACTTTTACCCAATCATTATGGGAAGCAAGTAGTTTCTCAACTTCTGGCACGCTAATATCTTTTTTCAATTTAATCGTAAACGATTGACTATGACAACGTAATGCGCCAATACGGACACAAAGTCCATCAACTGGAATAATCTCGCCAGTCCCTAAAATTTTATTGGTCTCAGCCTGACCTTTCCATTCTTCTTTACTTTGCCCATTATCAAGCGCTTTATCAATCCAAGGGATCAGACTACCTGCTAATGGCACACCAAAATTATCAGTTGGTAAACTACCGTCGCGCATTTTTTGCGTCACTTTTCGCTCAATATCTAAAATAGAAGAATTAGGATCCTGTAGTTCTTTAGCAACCTCCGCATTTAACATCCCCATTTGGGTAAGCAACTCACGCATATGACGCGCACCGCCACCAGAAGCCGCTTGATAGGTTGAAACCGATACCCAATCAACTAAGTTTTCAGCAAATAATCCACCCAGTGACATCAACATTAAACTTACTGTACAATTACCGCCAACAAAGGTTTTAATACCTCTATCTAAAGCAGTATGGATGTTAGCTTTATTAACAGGATCAAGAACGATAATCGCATCATCTTCCATTCTAAGTGTTGATGCAGCATCAATCCAATAACCTTGCCAACCAGTTGCACGCAATTTTTTATAAATTTCAGAAGTATAATCACCACCTTGGCAGGTAACAATAATATCTAATGCTTTCAACGCATCAATATTATCTGCACTTTGTAATATACCAGTCTTACCGCCCAAAGTAGGCGCTGCTTGACCCGCTTGAGATGTAGAAAAGAATACAGGATTGATATAATCAAAATCGTGCTCTTCAACCATACGTTGCATAAGAACGGAACCAACCATTCCGCGCCAACCGACAAAACCGACATTTTTCATATGTTATTTCCAATAATTAGAGTTTATATAAAGAGATATTTATTATTAAAACAAAATATCATCATAAAACAAGCCAGATAAGAATTATTATTGTAAATAAGAAGATGATAACATGACGTTATATATTAATATGATATTTAACCAAAATAACAAAAAATTGAGAGAGGAAATGGTTTCAAAAGTTGCAATAAATTTAATTAAAATATTAGGCAATGACTGAAAATAGATGACTGGTAAATGAAATCAGTATGCGGATTGTTATATAATACTCAATAGCTAAATTCCAAATAAGTAGAATTTTATTTAAAAATGGTCGGCGAGAGAGGATTCGAACCTCCGACCCACTGGTCCCAAACCAGTTGCGCTACCAAGCTGCGCTACTCGCCGTTATAATTTTTTTCGCATTCTATAAATGGGGTGGCTAATGGGATTCGAACCCACGACAACTGGAATCACAATCCAGGGCTCTACCAACTGAGCTATAGCCACCATAGAATCAGGACAAAATATTACGCATAAAAAATAATATTGTCCAGCACATTTTTAAAAAAATACGCCAACTGATTATATAAAAAGCGCTAAAAGTATAAAATTTAATTACCTTCAATGCGAACTCACACCTTATTGCTTACTAGCTTACTAAATAGCTAGCATTCACTTTAGCAGCTACGCTAAATTACTAAATTTTTCTTGCCTGATTACTTGTTGTTTCAATTTTTATCTCCATATTTTATTCATAAAAATAGGTCATTAAAAATATTACTTCACTGTATCTTTACTTAGAATTAAATAATGCGCTGGCATAGCCAATACTCAATGCCACTTATTAACTTGAGTGGAAAATATATGTTGTAACATAGAGCTACTTTAAAAACTATTTATATTATTAATAATAGTAAATTACATTATCGTGCCTCGTTCAAAAATATGTAATATTTTAGTAAAGGAGCCTGACTTTTTTTTTATTATTGCAATAATGTAAAAACCTAAAATTAGATAACAATGGCGATTGCGATTATGATAAATATTTTATTAATTGATGATGATATTGAACTATCACAAATGCTTAGTGAATATTTGACTAATGAAGGTTTCAATATCAAAAGTGTTTATTTGGGTAAAGATGGTATTGATGAAGCATTGTCAGGAAAATACCGTGCTGCAATTTTAGACGTGATGTTACCTGACATTAATGGTATTGATGTCCTTAAAAGCATACGGCAACAGCGTAACATGCCTGTTATTATGTTAACGGCCAAAGGCGATAATATTGATCGCGTTTTAGGATTAGAATTAGGCGCTGATGATTATATCCCTAAACCTTGTTATCCGCGTGAGTTGTTAGCCCGATTACGTGCTGTTTTACGTCGTTTTGATGAACGTTCAGTAGAAACAGTTGATGATAAAAAATACCATTTTAATGGCTTAACCTTAGATCTTCCCCAACGTTTATGTACGTGGAATGGAAAAGCTATTGACTTAACATCAACCGAGTTTAATTTATTAGTTTTATTAGTAAAACATAGCGAGCGAGTAGTAACTAAAGAGGAGTTATCAGAGATCGGTCTTGGTCGAGCACGAGAACTTTATGATCGTAGTGTTGATGTTCATATCAGCAACATTAGACAAAAACTACATCAGATAGCACAAAATGATGTGACAATTGAAACAATTAGGGCTGTCGGTTACCGTATCCGCTAACAACCAATAGGCTTGCTATGAATCGTCGATTATTCTGGAAAATACTCATTATATTTTGGGTTATTTTCTACCTCACTTTCCAATTAACTTGGATTGCATTTTCTATTTATGTAGAAAATAAAAATCAGAAATTTCTTAATCATATGCCGACAAAAGTGGATATGATAGCCCAGTTATTACATGTAGCAGGCGAAGATGAGACGCTTAATTTTATAGCCCATTTACCTGAACGAGAAAGAGCTTTATTATCAATAAAATTAGTTTCTCCAATCAATGAGCAAGTCAATATTTTGACCGACGAACTAGAAACACCAACCTATGTTTATCAACGCATGGCTGTCGCGCCTGATGGCACGCTTTATTCTATTTCATTTAAAGAAGATAAGGATAAAGATGATAAAAAGACATTATTCAATATGCCAATGCCAATTGTGTTAATGGGAATATGTGTTGGGCTAGCTTTTAGCTTGTTTTTGGCATGGAATCTAACTAGACCCATGCGGTTATTAAGACAAGGTTTTTTTCGCGTATCTCAGGGTGATCTTTCTGTTCGATTATTCCAAAAATTAAAACCTAGGCGTGATGAGCTTAGCGAATTAGGTAAAGATTTTGATATGATGGTTGAGCAACTTAATATTCTTATCTCAGATCGTCAAGCTCTTCTTCATGATGTTTCACATGAACTAAGAACACCACTTGCTCGTTTGCAACTAGCGATTGGGCTTGCTCAACAAAACAAACAAAATATTGATACCGCATTAGCTAGAATCGAATTAGAATCAGAACGATTAGATCAGCTAATCGGTGAGATTCTAAATTATTCTCGTGCTGAAATGAATAATCGTACCGATGAATATTTTGATTTAAAAGACTTAATAAGTGTAGTAATTAATGATGCTAACTATGAGGCTAATCATCAGCTCATTGATGTACATTTCAACTTATCGTCCGTTACTCATTCTATTGTTAAAGGTAACTCAGAGCAAATTCGCCGAGCTATAGAAAACATTATTCGTAATGCGATTCGCTTCTCTAAAGCTGGACAAGCTGTCGAAGTTTCATTAAAAGAAGCAGGCAAGTATTTACAAATTGAAGTTAAAGATCGTGGGCCTGGTGTAGAAGCTAATAAACTATCGAGTATTTTTGAGCCATTTGTCCGTATCCAGTCTCCTCAATTAGGCAAAGGTTACGGGTTAGGTCTTGCGATTGCAAGAAAGACCGTTATTATGCATAACGGCACTATTCAAGCAACCAATCGTGATGGTGGTGGATTAGTTGTAACAATCGAATTGCCTTATTGGAGAAGCAGTAATTAACTATAACAGTCGCTATTAATGGTGAGCACGTACTGTTTAACTAGACTTTCTAGCTTAATTTTATCGTGACCTATAAAATCTAAAGTTTTTATAATAGCGTCTGGATCACTTTCTAGTATCGCTTTGTACTGCGCAATATATTGGCTGGCGATGGGCTTGTAGGACCAATGCCATTCTTCGGGTTGATATCCGCCTTTTCGTCCCTCATTAAATGCTTGGCAAAATCCATATTTGGGTAGGTTTTCTTGTAACCATTTGTAAAGAATGATGCCCTTTTTATCATTTTTAAAATATGCAGATGAAACGCTGGTAATATCTATATCTGTACCCCAGTGGTGCCTTGATGTACCTGGCATTGATGAGTATTTTAAAATCTCTCGGGCAATTTTCTCAGGGTCATTGAGCTTATGAGATAAAGCCTCCCATTTTCGTTGCCAAATTCCGTTTTGGTAAGCGTAATTGCGTGTTGCACTTACCACAATAAAAGGAATATTGGGGTGATCTTTTTTGAAGTCTTTAAACGCTTTTATTAGCTGATCAGCAACTTCTTTTTGTAGATACATTCCCTTTTTATTAACTGGTAATTGAGTTAAATCCAATGCAATAAAATCACTATCTTTTCTTTCATCAAACTGCCCTGTTAGTTTATTTAATGGAATTGTTTGCGCCATAGTAATACTCGAACATAAAATTAACATTAATGATGAGATTAAAATAAGAAGTGTTTTTAAATTTATTAATTTACTTTTCATTTTAAATATTACATATATTCTTTATAGTAAGATGAGATGAAAAACAGTATAATCTTTTTCCTAAAAATTGAAATAGCCATAATGTGTAAAAACGAGGCCTTATGTCAACACTATGTACGTCAAATATATCTGTAAATTTATCAGATACTTCAAACTCAATAAATCTAACCACAATGAACCCAAGTAAAGAAAAAGTAAACTTACTCAATTTTACACGCCAACAATTAAGAGCGTTTTTTATATCACTTGGCGAAAAGCCATTTCGAGCCGATCAAGTGATGAAATGGATCTATCATTTTGGGATAGATGATTTCGATCAAATGACCGATATCAATAAAAAGTTACGTGAGCAACTAAAAACTTTAGCTGAAATTAAAGCGCCAATGATTGCAATGGAGCAACGCTCATCAGACGGCACAATTAAATGGGCACTTGATGTGGGCAATAACCAAATGATTGAGTCGGTTTATATTCCAGAACGTGATCGTGCAACATTATGTGTTTCATCACAAGTTGGTTGTGCATTAGAATGTAAATTCTGTTCTACCGCACAACAAGGATTTAACCGAAACTTAACCGTTTCTGAAATTATTGGTCAAGTATGGCGCGCATCAAATGCTATTGGTGTAACAGGCAAACTGGCGGATAGACCAATTACCAACGTCGTTATGATGGGGATGGGAGAGCCGTTACTTAATTTATCTAATGTAGTGCCCGCGATGGAAATTATGCTAGATGATTTTGGCTATGGTTTGTCAAAAAGGCGTGTAACACTATCCACCTCAGGGGTTGTTCCTGCTTTAGATAAGCTCGCTGGTATGATTGATGTGGCACTGGCGATATCACTTCATGCGCCTAACGATACTATTCGCAGTGAAATCATGCCAATTAATGAAAAATACAATATGACTATGTTGCGTGATTCAATTTTACGTTACCTTTCTTGTTCAAATGCGAATCATGGAAAAGTTACTATCGAATATGTATTACTTAATCAAGTTAATGACGGTGTTGAACACGCACACGAACTTGCTAAATTCCTAAAAAATGTACCAAGTAAAATTAACTTAATTCCTTGGAACCCGTTTCCTGGTGCGCCTTATTCTCGTTGCTCTAGTTCGCGTATCGATCGATTTATGAAAACATTGATGGGATATGGTTTTACTGTAATTGTTCGAAAAACGCGCGGTGACGACATTGATGCCGCATGTGGTCAATTAGCTGGTGAAGTTGTTGATCGTACCAAAAGAACGCTGTATAAAAAACAAAGCTTGGTGCAACAAACATTATAAAGGAAAAAAACAGCAAAAAGGGGAAGTTGATGAAAAGAAGCTTGATATTAAACTGTTTTGCTCTGATCATTTTATCTGGTTGTCAAATCAAAAACAGCGATGAATTTGATCCAGAAAAGGCCGCTTTAGCAAGAATGCGCCTTGGGTTAGGCTATCTTGCCAAAGCAAATGGATCGGAAGCTAATGTCAAAGCAGCGCATTATAACCTCAAATTAGCGGCACAATATTCACCAAATAACCCACAAATTATGCTAGCAATGGCAATGTTTGATCAACATGTTGGTGAATACGAGGAAGCCGAGATGATCTATAAGCGCATTATTTTTATGCAACCTGGTAATGGATTATATCATGTGCATTACGGCTCTTTTTTATGCGGGCGAGATCGTTACCAAGAAGCACAGCAACAATTTAAGCAAAGTCTTGATTTAGATCGCCACCGTTGGAAAGCTGATACCTATGAACAATATGGATATTGTGCTATCCAAAATAATGATAAAAAAACTGCTGAGTTAATGTTTAAGCAACTTTTTCAATACGACGCAAATCGGCGTGATAATGTGAAAAAAATAGCTGAGATTTATCAGAAAAAGGGCGATATGAAAGTTGCCAATTATTTGTTTTCAGTCACAAAATAGTAAGCTGTAAAATATTATTATTTAAACCGTACTAACATCATCATTATAATTTTAAGTATAAAGAAGATATCATGAGTTTTTGGGCTATTTTATTATTAGCACTGGCTATGTCGACCGATGCCTTTGCTGTCGCTGTATGCCGCGGGGTTTCGCTTAAATCAACCCCATTTTTAGGTGCACTCAAAGTCGGTATTTTATTTGGTGTTGTTGAAGCTATTACACCACTCCTCGGCTGGTTAGTTGGCTATATTGCACTGAAATATATCGAACAATGGGATCACTGGGTTGTTTTTACTGTCATGTTATTTTTAGGTATTAACATGATTTACAATAGCTTTAAAAAAACTGATGAAGATTGCCTAGAGGATAAAGAAACATCATCAAAAAAATCCTTTCTAATACTAATTTTTACAGCTATTTCAACCAGCATAGATGCATTTGCTGTTGGTATTGGATTAGCGTTAGCAAGCGTGAATATTTATTGGGCTGCAACAATGATTGGCATAGCAACCTGTTTAATGGTAACGATTGGATTATTATTAGGTAATAAATTAGGATGTTTAATTGGTAAACGAGCAGAATTTTTAGGTGGTTTAGCGCTTATTATGATTGGCACAATTACGCTTTATCAACATTTATCTAATTAGACTTTCACTTTTCTTCATCTAGTAACATCGCTTAGCTTTTCAAACAGGACTATCATAATAGCATTTATCACGTTAAAGTATCTAATAGATAAGATTGAAACCAATTTAGTTAACTTTAAACTAAACTGTTACCTATTAGAGGTAACAGTTTATGGAAAATACTTCTATTTAAATCTTTTTAAATTTTACAAAATGTCATATCAAAGCTACGATCCTGTTGATTATAGACCGCTTTAAAGGCACCTTTGTCATGAGGATTTTGCAAAATATGATTGACGATAACTGGTCTAATATTTGCTTTAATATAACCAGGTAATCCTCTCGCACCACGAATTAAATCGTAGTGATCATGACAAAATGAGCTTATGCAAGAATCAGATATTTCTACAGAAAAACCTCGAGGTTGATATGCTTGATTCAACTTGTCAATTTCACGGCGAATAATCCGCTCGATAACGACCATTGGCAAACGTTTGAAATGGAGAATATTTTCTCGTCCGTTAAAACGATTAAGTAGTTCTGAACGATAAGTGTTATTCAGGTCATTTGTTGCCAATTCACATGCAGCTTCATCAGAAAGGTTTGGATCTAAATAATAAGGTTGCCCGATATTTGAAGTCATAATAATCATAATATCAGAAAAATCGACTGTTCGACCGACATTATCAGTTAATCGTCCATCCGATAAAATCTGTAAAAAGATATTAAATACATCAGGATGTGCTTTTTCAATCTCATCAAATAGATAGATTCCAACTGGTTTTGCTCTAACAGAGTTTGTCAAAATGCCTCCAGCTTCAAATCCTTCATATCCTGGTGGCGCACCAATCAATTTAGCAACAGCATGTTTTTCCATGTATTCAGACATATCAAAACGTACCAATGATTTTTCATCACCATAGACATATTGCGCTAAGGCTTTAGCCATCTCAGTTTTACCTACACCAGATGGGCCTAAAAATAGGTAAGACATTGCTGGGCCTGATTCTTCTAGCGCATCGACTTTAGCGACTTTCACCGAATTAGCGACATGTTTAACAATATTATCTTGACCAAAAATTCTCGATAACAAATTTGCCTCTAAATTAATCAAGTTTTCAACTTCATTTTCATCTAGTTTGTTTGTAGGTATTCCCGAAACTTTGCTAAATTCAGTGATAACTTCTTGACGGTTAAGCCGTAAATCTTTGTTAGCTAGCATAACCAATTTTTGGTGTTGTTCGTTATTTTGTACTATTTCTGCATCAATCTGTCGAATCTTTTCCTTTAATTTGGTAACAGCCGGTGAGTCAAATCCACCAGCTGTTAGCTGTGCAAAGGTTTTTATTGTTGTTGATTCCAAATTTTTATTATTATCCTCTTCTTCTTGCAATTGGCTGATCTCATCTTGCAATTTAAAGCGTAATGTTTCGGCCTCACGTTGATATTGGTAAGTTTTATTGATTTCTGACTTTAATTCTTGCCAATCTTGTTGCCATTGTTCAAGTTGTTGTTGCAAATCTTGCTTTTCTGTTTCATTGGTACTTTTGGCTATCTTATTCATTAGCTCAATTATTTTAGGATGCTGTTTATGCGTAAGTTGACGATAACTTGCAAGCGCACGATCAAGTAAAGCAATCGCTCGTTGCGGTTGTGCTCCACCTAAACCTAAACTATCTCGATACTTACTGGTTAAATGTATCGCTTCTTCAACAGCATCTTCATCAACTTCAATTTTATGGTATGCAGATAGCTCTTTAGCAACACTAGAAACGATCGATCTTAAATCATCCCCAATCGGCTCTTTAACATCATAAAGAGTGTAAAGCTCTGGCATGTTTGTGCTGGCTTTTAATACATTACTCAATTTATCATCGCGGACTTCTAAAATAACTTGGAAATTATTTGCTTTGTCTGCGTTATTTAATGCATTGATAAAATGAGCATTGCCAGTATTATGTGCTGCTTCTAAAAAATTAGCCGTATCAGTAATAATCAATACGGATTCTGGAGTTTGCATTAGCTTTTTTAAAATACTTTGAAACTCATTGTTTATCTTAGCGCTATCACCACTAGAAAAAAGCGCATCACAATTTAACCAAAACAGTTTTTTTACAATCAAATCAAACGGTGTATCTGGACTGTTTTTAGCTGCTTGCAAACCAAGGGTAAGCATTGAAACACCGACACCAGCAGGACCTGTTAGCAAAAGTGAATTTGATGATTTTCGTATAAGAATAGATGATATTCTTTCTAAATCATGTTCCCGACCCACTAAAGTAAAATTAGGGTATTGCGCTAAATATTCACGCCCTCTAACTAAATACATTGTGCATTCCTTTATTATAGTTTAAAGGGAGAGGCAGTTTGCGAGCTCTCTTTTTTATTCTCAGATTTTTCTGATAAAACATCACCTGTCACAGCAATAAATTCTCGCGTATCACTTTGAACATCTTTAGACATTCTTTCAATTTCTTCTAAATTTGCTCGCATTGTTTCTAATGCTGAACGTGTAATTTCAGTAGCTTCTTTTTGGGTGTCACCAAATTCTGCTAAGTTCTGTAACATCGCTTCTAAATCATTATTAATTTCATCACGACCAGTTGCAATTCGGATGGCTTCATTTTTAGCTATGTCATTTGTTACTCGTGTCATTTCAGCTAAAGTATTACCTGCCATAGATTGCGCCTCATTAATTGCTGCTGAGTTAACAGCAGTAACCACAACACTAAGTTGTGAAGCAACCGATGCAATTCCTCGTGAATGCATTGCTCTGGCACTTTCAACTTGTTTTTTGGTTGCAGCTTGCATATTGCGAATTTTAATGGCTTCAGTTGTTAATTCACCATAGGTTTGCATGGTATCAACCGTTGCTGTTGATACAGTATCGATATGTTCATCTAAATTGCGTCTAGCTTCATCAAGCTTCATTGATTCTAATAGGTTGTCGCCAACATCTTTATGCTCAAGCTCTTCTCTACGTTCACGGTGAACTTTCTCAACTTTTTTAGTCGCTTCGTTCATAATGGCATAAATTTGTATCATATTGCCATTATTATCGCTAAGCCCTTCTATTTGTTTAACCATTTTTTCAAGGTGATTACGAATTGCACCAAAACGTTCTTTGCCTTGATTAACAAATTTTAATGCCGATTCAACCATATCAGCTTGGCGTAATGTATGCTGTTCTGAAGTTAGGTTCAGTAACTCCTTTAGTTTTTCAACATCGATTGAATCCTTGCGTTGTTCGTGGCGTTGTGCAATTTCTATCTGAATATCACTTAATTCTTTTTGTTTATTTTGTATTTGCTGTTGTAACTGTACAATAGTTTCCTCATTAACAGTGATTTTAGCTTGTGATGCAACTTTAATTTTTCCTAAACCAAAAAATTTCCTATCATTTTGTAACAAAACGATTTCTTTTTGCAAATTAGTTATTTTCTCTTCAATACTAGTAATTTCGCTTTGCACACTTGCTTGTTGCGCTATCTTTTCTTCATCCCATTGTTGATCCGCTTTTATTTGCGCTAAAGCATTTCGAGTCAAACCATTTTGGCGTAAGTTATACAGTGCGTCTGTAAGTTCAGTAAGTGGTTTAATTTTTTCAATAAAATCATTAAGGTCATTATTAAAGTCAGAATATACCCGCTGTAACTCAGCAAACACTTCGGTATCAGTCATTTCGATGCGCTGTTTAGACATCTCTTCTGAAATGGATTGTAGATATTCTTTAAATGTATCAAATTCTTGAATTTTGGCTCTATCAGCTTCTTTATTATCAGTAAATTCTAAAATATGAGTGACTTCTTCTACTTTCTGTTCAAGTGAAAGGTTATCTGAAAAAATAACTTTAAAAAAAGTATTTTGTTGAATATTTGAAAGCGGATTTTCTACTTTAGCGCTTTTTTGTCGTTGCCTAACTGAAGAATCATTTTGTTCGGTACCAGTTACTTTTCTCTTAGAAGATACACTCATTGTTTTTTTCCTTATTATTTAACTATTTTAAATCCTATTTCAAATGAAAAGGAGAAAGTTTGGAATAATTAATTTACACTTATAGAAAAGACAAACTCCATCTTTTCATCATGTTATTATCTATTTAACAGTTTATTTTGACAAGTAAAACTGCTATTGATAATAAAAAAGGAAAATGAGCAACATATATAATTTAAACCATTTACTGGCATATAAAAGTATTATCTAAGCTTCATATTTAACTTTAATCAATTTAACGGCGTATTTTTAATTTGTTTTATTTGGTAAAAATAAGGCAAGAAATTAATAAGAAAAAACCACTCGCATGAACGAGTGGTTTATATTGATAAATTTAAGGAGTAGCAACAGATGAGGTTACATCATTCCGCCCATACCACCCATGCCGCCCATACCACCAGCAGCACCTAAATCAGCTTTATCATCTTTAGGCAAATCTGTCACCATACATTCAGTAGTAATCATAAGACCAGCAACAGATGCAGCATATTGTAATGCACTACGAGTTACTTTAGTTGGATCTAAAATACCCATTGCAATCATATCGCCATACTCTTCAGTTGAAGCATTGTAACCATAGTTACCTTTGCCGCCTTTAACCGCATTAACCACAACTGATGCTTCTTCACCACAGTTAGTCACGATTTGACGTAATGGCGCTTCCATTGCACGAAGAGCCACTTTTATACCTACGTTTTGATCTTCGTTAGCACCTTTAAGTTCTAAAATCGCTGATGCAGCACGAACAAGAGCAACACCACCGCCAGCAACAACACCTTCTTCAACTGCTGCACGAGTAGCATGTAACGCATCTTCTACACGCGCTTTCTTCTCTTTCATTTCAACTTCAGTTGCTGCACCAACTTTAATTACTGCAACACCGCCAGCTAATTTAGCAACGCGTTCTTGAAGTTTTTCTTTATCATAATCAGAAGTAGATTCTTCGATTTGTTTACGAATTTGTTCAACACGCGCATTAATTAAAGACTCTTCACCAACGCCATCAATAATGGTTGTATTATCTTTATTGATAACAACACGTTTAGCTTGACCTAAATCTTCAAGTGTTGTTTTTTCAAGCTCTAAACCAATTTCTTCTGAAATTACAGTACCAGCAGTTAAAATTGCAATATCTTGTAACATAGCTTTACGACGATCACCAAAACCAGGTGCTTTAACAGCTGCAACTTTAACAATACCGCGCATAGTATTTACAACTAAAGTCGCTAATGCTTCGCCTTCAACATCTTCCGCAATAATTAATAATGATTTACCTGCTTTAGCGACCGCTTCAAGCACTGGTAATAATTCACGAATATTAGAGATTTTTTTATCAGCTAATAAAATATATGGGCTATCTAATTCAACTGTTGCTGTTTCAGCTTTGTTAATGAAGTATGGTGATAAGTAACCACGATCAAATTGCATACCTTCAACAACATCAAGCTCATCTTGTAAACCTGTGCCATCTTCAACAGTAATAACACCTTCTTTACCTACTTTCTCCATTGCTTGTGCAATTAATGTACCAACAGTTTCATCCGAGTTAGCGGAAATTGTACCTACTTGTGCAATTGCTTTAGAATCGGCACATGGCGCAGATAATTTTTTAAGTTCTTCAACAGCAGCAACAACCGCTTTATCAATACCACGTTTTAAATCCATTGGATTCATACCCGCAGCAACAGCTTTTAAACCTTCATTAACAATCGCTTGAGCAAGCACAGTTGCAGTAGTTGTACCATCACCTGCTGCATCATTTGCTTTAGAAGCGACTTCTTTCACCATTTGTGCGCCCATATTTTCGAATTTATCTTCTAATTCTATTTCGCGAGCAACAGAAACACCATCTTTAGTAATAGTTGGTGCACCAAATGATTTATCTAATACTACATTACGTCCTTTTGGACCTAAAGTTACTTTAACTGCATCGGCTAATACATTAACGCCTTGAAGCATTTTGATGCGAGCATCGTTACCAAATTTTACATCTTTAGCTGCCATCTTCGTATTTCTCCTAAATTCTGTCTATAGTTTAATTATTTGCCAGTTATGCTTGAACAATGGCTAAAATATCGCTTTCAGATAAGATAAGCACTTCTTCGTTATCGATTTTTTCTGTTTTAACGCCATATCCTTCGTTAAAAATTACGATATCACCCACTTTCACATCTAATGGCTGTACTTGACCATTTTCTAAAATGCGACCATTACCAACTGCTAAAACCTCACCTCGTGTTGATTTACCAGCAGCTGAACCAGTTAACACGATACCACCCGCTGATTTTGATTCTACTTCTTTGC
Organism: Gilliamella sp. Nev3-1; assembly: GCF_001690435.1. NCBI lineage: Bacteria > Pseudomonadati > Pseudomonadota > Gammaproteobacteria > Orbales > Orbaceae > Gilliamella > Gilliamella sp. Nev3-1. The sequence goes on from NZ_LZHN01000004.1 coordinate 87,187, forward strand.
GTTTAATGATCACGCGATCATGCAATGGACGAATTTTCATTAGTTATCTCCTAACACTAATTTTAATTAAAACAATTATTATCAATAAATCATACAATTATGATTTTCAAATGTAGTGCAAACTATATGGGGACAATTTTAAATTCTTCAAGGGAAGAAAACTAAAAAAAGTCTAATTGATTATTTATCAATCATCTTTACGTTTGAATTCACCTTCAATAATATCACTGTCTTGATAATGTGTTTGCGATGATGAAAATTGAAATCTCATCGGTATTTTTCGAACTATAAATTCTACAATATAATCTTGAACACAGGGAATTAATAAAATTGCGCCAACAACATCAGTTAAGAAACCAGGAATAAGTAAGAAAAAACCAGAAAAAAGCAAAGATACACTTTTTATAATTTCAGCTTTAGCACTTTGATTATTGGCGATTTTTTGTTGCATAATACTTAGATTTTTCAAACCTTGTGTTTTAACTAATGAAAAACCAAGAATTGACGTTGCAATAATACAGGTTAATGCAAGTAAAACACCAATTGAATTTGCAACAGCTATAAAAATACTGATTTCGAAATAAACATAAATAAAAAAGAGAATAAAACCAACAAATCGCATATAACAATTCCTATAAGCACAAAGGGATAGTATTAGAAATTAGCTATTAATATGAAGATGATTAGCTAATTTTCAACCAAACAATAAATATTTTTTAAAAAATTTTACAAAAGGGATTGACTGGCAATTACAAATCATGTTTAATATGCACCCATTGTTGCCCGGATAGCTCAGTCGGTAGAGCAGGGGATTGAAAATCCCCGTGTCCGTGGTTCGATTCCGCGTCCGGGCACCAATCACCAAATTCTAAGACCTGCTTCTAGCAGGTTTTTTATGCCTAAAGCCTTTTCAGATAAGCCTTTCACCTTGTTGTACTCCTCTACAGTGTTCAATTGAAATTAAGCTAAATCAAGTAATAAATTAATTTTATATTATTAATTTAATGATTATTTTATTTACAATAATTATAATACATTCTATAAAAATCAATTATTAAGCCACAAGCTCTATAATAAATTTAAAACTAAACATAAATTGAGAACAAATCAAAGAATATATTTATATGTTCTTTTTTAGTCATACCTTTAATATGAATTGAAATTGGCACTATTTTTGCATGCTATATCGGTTACACAGTATTTAGCTACCGTTATGCTTGTGTTAGAAATTATTTACAATAAAAAATGGAATGTTATTGTAAATTCTTAGGCAATATCGTAATTTTAATTATGGTGCATTTTGCACCATATTAGTGCAATAGATAGCGAAAATATGAATTTAAACAAAGTAAAAGTTAATTGATGTAACAATCAAAATTAGAGCGTTTTACTAAATCTGTATTTAAAAAATATTAGAAATACGAAGATTTTAACTTTGTTTAATTATGACAAAATAGGTTTACTGTTAAATAATTGGGGTGGTTTTATGAGTAATCTAAGGAAATATAAACATAAATTTTTGTTGGGCGCGGGGCTAATAACAATGCTTGCTAGCGCACAACTTCATGCTGCAGGAACGTTAGTTTATTGTGCAGAGGCTTCACCTGAAACATTTAGTCCACAGTTAGTGACAAGTGGTATTTCAATGGATGCTAGTGCAGTGCCTGTTTTTAACCGTTTGGTGGAGTTTAAATTAGGTACTACCGAAATCCAACCTGCTTTAGCAAAATCTTGGGATATCAGCCAAGATGGTTTGACTTATACTTTCCATCTACGCGATGATGTTAAGTGGCATAGTAATAAAGAATTCAAACCAACACGAAACTTAAATGCTGATGATGTTATTTTTACATTTATGCGACAGAAAGATAAAAATCATCCTTATCACAAAGTTTCTGGTGGACAATATGAATACTTTGAAAGCATGGGATTCCCAGATTTAATCAAAGAAATTAAAAAGATTGATGACCATACTGTTGTATTTGAATTAAACCATCCAGAATCCCCTTTCTTAGCTGATTTAGCAATGTCATTTGCTTCTATTTTATCAGCCGAATATGCCGATGCTATGCTTAAAAATGGCACACCCGAAAAAGTTGATTTAGTCCCCGTTGGTACTGGTCCGTTTACTTTTGTTCAATACCAAAAAGATTCAAGAATTCTTTATAAAGCCAATCCCGATTATTTTGGCCCTAAAGCCCAGCTTGATCGTTTAGTGTTTTCAATCACCCCAGATCCTGCAATTCGTTATGCCAAGTTACAAAAAGGAGAATGTCATGCGATGCCATATCCAAATGTAGCTGATGTTGAACGAATGAAATCAGACAATAATATTGTTGTTAAAGAAATGGCAGGGGTTAATATTGGTTATTTAGCCTACAATATGGATAAACCACCACTTGATAACTTGCAAGTTCGTCAAGCATTAAATATGGCCGTGAACAAAGATGCGATTATAAAAGCTGTTTTTCAAGGTGCGGCAGAACCAGCTAAAAACTTTATTCCACCATCAATGTGGGGTTATAACGATGAAGTAAAAGATTATCCTTATGATCCAAAACAAGCAAAAGAGTTATTAAAATCAGCAGGATTAGAGAAAGGGTTTACTATTAATTTATGGGCAATGCCTGTACAACGTCCATATAACCCAAATGCACGCCGTATGGCTGAAATGATTCAAGCTGATTGGGCTAAAATTGGTGTAACCGCTAAAATTGTGAGTTATGAATGGGGAGAATATTTATCTCGTATTCGTGATGGTGAACATGATGCAGTACTAATGGGATGGTCGGGAGATAATGGTGATCCTGATAACTTTTATTCTGTTTTAATGAGTTGTGATGCGGTTAAAGCAGGTTCAAACTATTCACACTGGTGTTATAAACCATTTGATGATTTATTACAGCAAGCTCGCGTTGAGCCTAATCATGAAAAAAGGGTTGAGCTTTACAAACAAGCACAAGTTGAGATGCATAACCAAGCGCCTGCATTAATGATTGCTCATTCAATGATTTATCTACCGATACGTAAAGAGGTTAAAGGTTATATTATGGCTCCTTTAGCATTACATAATTTTAACCAAGTCACGCTTGAAAAATAACATTCCTTGCGATTAACCACATAGGTGGTTAATCGCTACATTAGGTTTGATTGAGTACTATAAATATATTTATATAAAATTATCTATTTTATAAACGATAGTTTAGAAGCAATATTTAAGAGCCACTACATGTTTCAATTTATTTTAAAACGGTTAGGTGTACTTATCCCGACTTTTATCAGCATTACACTGCTGACTTTTATTTTCGTTCACCTTATTCCTGGTGATCCGATTACGATACTTGCAGGAGAGCGAGGTTTAACACCAGAACGCCATGCTGAACTAATAACACAATTTGGTTTAGACAAACCACTGTATGAGCAATATTTTCAATACATTATAGGCATGTTTCATGGCGATTTAGGCATCTCTTTTAAAAGCCAAATTCCAGTATGGGATGAATTTGTCCCCCGATTTAAAGCAACTTTTGAGCTTGGATTTTGCGCAATGTTGTTTGCAATTAGTTTTGGGATTCCAATTGGCGTGCTTGCAGCAGTAAAACGCGGTTCAATATTTGATCATACAGCGATCGGGTTGTCTTTAACGGGTTATTCCATGCCAATTTTTTGGTGGGGAATGATGCTCATTACGTTAGTTTCTGTGCATTTAAATTTAACTCCGGTATCAGGTCGTGTTAGTGATATGCTTTTCTTAGACGAAAGTAAACCTTTAACCGGATTTATGTTAGTTGATACTTTATTATGGGGTGAAAAAGAAGATTTTATAGACGCAGTTACTCACTTAATTTTACCTGCCATTGTATTAGGTACCATTCCATTAGCGGTCATTGTCCGCATGACTCGTTCTTCTATGTTAGAAGTATTAAGTGAAGATTATATTCGAACTGCACGAGCTAAAGGCGTTAGTCGAATGCGAATCATCCTTATTCATGCATTACGCAATGCGATGATCCCTGTGATGACTGTCATCGGTTTACAAGTTGGTACAATGCTTGCTGGTGCAATATTGACCGAAACCGTCTTTTCATGGCCAGGAATTGGTCGTTGGTTAATTGAAGCGCTACAACGTCGAGATTATCCCGTAGTGCAAAGTGGTGTTTTACTTGTTGCGGTCATGATTATTTTGGTGAATTTATTAGTTGATATGTTGTACAGCGTTATCAATCCGCGTATTAGACATAAATAAGAGTGTGTTTACAGATGAATAAACAGGTTATTACTGAATCGACCAATACGAAAGACATCAGTTTGGTTGAGCCTAAGCCATTAACGCCTATGCGTGAGTTCTGGTTTTATTTTTCAAAAAATAAAGGCGCTGTCGTTGGATTAGCCTTTATTATTATTGTTGTTTTACTCGCTATTTTTGCTAATTTAGTTGCACCACATTCTCCTTCTGAACAATTTAGAGATGCCTTATTAGCGCCACCTGTTTGGATGAAAGATGGTAGCTGGCAATTTATTTTAGGAACAGATGATGTGGGGAGAGATATCTTATCGAGGCTCATTTATGGTGCTCGTTTATCTTTATTAGTTGGTTGCTTGGTCGTCATCATCTCATTGATTTTAGGGATTACAGTAGGATTGATTGCCGGTTATGTAGGTGGTTTTTTAGACAACATCATTATGCGTGCTGTCGATATCATGCTTGCTTTACCCAGCTTATTACTTGCACTTGTTTTAGTTGCGATATTTGGCCCATCGATTGTTAATGCCTCAATCGCATTAGCTTTCGTTGCGTTACCTCATTATATCCGTTTAACCCGCGGAGCGGTGCTTGCTGAAATTAATAAAGACTATGTGATTGCTTCCCGAGTTGCTGGGGCTGGTGCTTTACGGCAAATGTTTATAAATATTCTGCCAAACTGTTTAGCGCCATTAATTGTGCAAGCTTCATTAGGATTTTCAAATGCGATTTTAGACATGGCAGCATTAGGTTTTTTAGGTATGGGCGCACAGCCACCGACCCCTGAATGGGGAACAATGCTTGCTGACGTATTGCAATTTGCACAATCTGCATGGTGGGTAGTCACCTTTCCGGGCTTAGTAATTTTAATGACAGTGTTAGCTTTCAACTTAATGGGAGATGGTTTGCGAGACGCACTGGATCCTAAATTGAAGCAGTAATGGAGATACAGTCATGGCACTATTAGAAGTAAAAGAATTATCTGTTCAATTTGGTGGATTTAAAGCGGTAGACCACATTAGTTATGACGTTGAACAAGGGCAAGTTGTTGGCATTGTGGGTGAATCAGGCTCAGGCAAGTCAGTGAGTTCACTCGCCATAATGGGATTAATTGATTTTCCAGGTAAAGTCAATGCCAATGCATTACATTTTGATGGCAAAGACCTTCAACAAATCTCAACCAAAATGCGTCGTAAAATTGTGGGTGCAGATGTGGCAATGATCTTTCAAGATCCGATGACGAGCTTAAACCCATGTTTTACGATAGGTTACCAAATCATTGAAACCTTGAAAATTCACCAAGGTGGCAGTAAAAAGGCACTCAAAGCAAGAGCGATTGAACTGCTTAAATTAGTGGGTATTGCTGATGCGGAAAATCGATTAAATGTTTATCCGCATCAGTTATCTGGTGGAATGAGCCAACGCGTCATGATCGCAATAGCCATTGCATGTAATCCAAAACTCTTAATTGCTGATGAACCAACAACCGCGCTTGATGTTACAATTCAAGGGCAAATTATCGAGTTATTGCTTGAGTTGCAACGCAAAAATAACATGGCATTAGTTCTTATTACACACGACTTAGCGCTAGTTTCTGAGGCTGCGCAAAAAATTATTGTGATGTATGCTGGACAAGTCGTTGAAATAGGTGATGCTGAAATTATCTTTAAAAAACCATTACACCCTTATACACAAGCATTATTACGCTCGCTGCCTGAATTTACGCAAGACAAAGAGCGATTAGCATCATTAGCGGGTGTCGTTCCAGGAAAATATGATCGGCCAACGGGCTGTTTACTCAATCCGCGTTGTCCTTATGCTACCGAACGCTGTTATACCGAAGAACCCGCATTAATGAGTTATTCTGCAACTAGAAAAGTAAAATGCCATTATCCATTATCAAGCGAAGGGATACCACAATATGAACAATAATATGGAAAATAAAGAATTACTGCTTGATGCCCGAAACCTGACAAAATATTATCATGTTAAAACGGGGCTCTTTTCTGAAGCTAAACAAGTTAAAGCTGTTGATGGGGTATCTTTTACATTAGGTAAAGCCAAAACACTGGCGATTGTTGGTGAATCGGGTTGTGGTAAATCCTCATTAGCAAGATTATTGACCATGATCGAAAAGCCCACATCAGGAGAACTTTATTTTAAAGATCAGAATCTGTTGGATGATGACCTGCAAGCTCAAAAATTGCGTCGCCAAAAGATCCAAATTGTTTTCCAAAATCCATACTCATCACTCAACCCACGCAAAAAAATCGGTTCCATATTAGAAGAACCGCTAATTATCAATACCGATTTAGCAGCCAATGATCGTAAAGCAAAAGTACTATCAATGATGAAAAAAGTTGGATTAAAAGAAGAGTTTTATAATCGTTATCCGCATATGTTTTCAGGGGGACAACGTCAACGCATTGCTATCGCAAGAGGTTTAATGCTTGATCCTGAAATAGTGGTTGCTGATGAGCCCGTTTCAGCACTAGATGTTTCTGTGCGTGCACAAGTGCTAAATCTGATGATGGATCTACAGCAAGATCTAGGTTTATCTTATGTTTTTATTTCTCATGACCTTTCGGTTGTTGAACATATTGCTGATGACGTAATGGTGATGTATTTAGGGCGTTGCGTTGAACAAGGGCGGAAAGATGAAATCTATCGTAACCCTGAACATCCATACACTCAAGCGCTATTATCAGCAACACCAAGATTAAATCCAGATCTTAGACGGGATAGAATCAAATTAGAAGGGGAATTACCAAGCCCTCTTAATCCTCCCTTGGGTTGTGCTTTTAACGCTCGGTGCCGTTTAGCATTTCCACGTTGCACAATTGAACAACCGCAACTTATTAATTATAACGAACATAAAATTGCTTGTTTCTGTATAGAGGAAAAAAATCATAATGGATAATAAAAGTGACAGTTAATTCTGTCACTAAATTCTATAATAAACCTACTTATTGTATTTTTCTTAATTACATAGAAATTGCCGATTGTTATATGTGAATGCCAAATCGATTAAAAAATATTGCCTCAAACTTATTAAGTAATAATGCTGAGAGCTGGATGAGTAAAACAAGCTCAATCTTTAAAACTTTTTACTACGCAATTTATTCCACACTCAATACCTAGTGATACGGCAACATAAACAGAATACAATAGTAAAAATTAAAAAATAGCAATTGATTATAAAAACAGCCCAAACTAACGAAGCTTGGGCTGTTTGCTTAATCACGCTTTAAACGTGATCCAAGGTTTAAGTTTTACCACAGACTGGATTAAATCAGCATTTTCTTGCGATTCGATTACAGGTGTGATCGGTTTATAAGCCGCAGGGGCTTCTTCACGTAGACGTTCCTCTTTTAAGGTAACACATTGCCATGGCAAATTAACTTTATCAGACACCACTTTTTTGCTACGCATTGATTGCCGTCTTTCAGCTCTACCCGCACCATGCGAGCAAGACCATAACCAATCTGAATTCCCTTTACCAACCGCCACATAAGAGTAATCGCCCATTGAGCCAGGAATTAATACTATTTCCCCTTGGTTAGCTGGCGTTGCTCCTTTGCGGTGAATATTCATGCCATGCTCAGGTAAAATAATATTATGCGAAATATCCACGATTAACTGACTATTATTGTGTTTAAAAATCGCCATGAATTCTTTACGTATCAATTCCGTGATAACAATTCGGTTGATCCAAGCATAACGAGCTGCAACGCCCATAGCTTGCAAGTAATTTTGAGCATTATCATCGGCCAAACCAAATAATCCTGATGTTGGATATTTTTCGTTTACTGGCCATAATTCTTTGGCTTTATCTTGCCAACGCTTGCCAATATAAAATCCCACATCTCGTGAACCAGTATGAATCATTATCACAACAGCATCTTTCTTTAGCCCCATTTGATAAGCTAAATGTCGATCAAGGATTTCATCAACAATTTGTAACTCAACAAAATGGTTACCTGAACCAACGGTACCTAAGCTTGCTGGGCGGATAATACTGCGTGACTCAAAAAAGGCCTCTGGCGCGTATTTGCTATCGGCGGTGATTAACGTCTGTCCTGATATTTGATTAATTTCGGCAAGTAATCGATTAACGTTAACCTCTTGCCACACCCCTTGTTGTGGTAGTGCTGCAATCCATTCTGCGATTCCTTGATCAAACAACGCTTGAAAGGATTGTGGCGTAACAGGAACATCTCGCTCATCTTGCAATAATACACGTTTTAGTTGCGCAATAATTGTTGATTTTTGGTCATGCACTTGATCATAACTTAAGCCCGTTGTTAAAAGGCGCATACCACAGTTAATATCAGTGCCAATAGCTGCTGGAATAATTAAATCTTCCGTTGTTGCCACAATACTGCCCACTGGCGCAATTGCACCTGGGTGAAAATCGGGAGTAGCTCGAGCGGCACACACGTGTCCTAAGCTATTAGGTACCTTGACCGATGCAAAATCCAGTAACTGCTTGACAGCTTTTTCTTCTAAAGGTAAAGCCTGCGGTAATAAAACTTGAGCGGTCGTATTTTGTTGATTAAAAGTATAAATATCATTATAAAAATGACTTTCAATCCCTAGTCGGGATAAACGTTTTTGTAAACGGGTAAATGTAGACATCATTGCCACCTAGAAAACAATAAAAAACGGTCTCCTCTGTTGAGAAGATAATTACTGTTTTCCTGCAGCAGCACGATTCAGGAAAGCGAACGCATTCTATACAAAAAATATTTAGCTGTAAAGGTAAAAATATTGATATTTAATAAACAATATATTAGCATCACGGGAGTTCATATCAGTATTAAATCAAAACATAAAATTTAAATGGGAAAATAATGAATTATTATGGGGATGGGGAAAAAGTTATGGTAACACCGTGCAAATCTGAAAAAGAATTGTTAGAACATTTTGGTTGTTATGGATTTGAAAAACAACTCAATTTTGATGAAAAAATTGGCGATAACAATTGGCAAATAGATATCAATCAAGGTGTTATTTATTTTGGTGATAATATAACCTTTTCTATTCAATTATTAGGTACTTTTTCTTTATCTTCTGAAACATGGCTTTGGTCTTGGAATAATGAAGCATCGCAGTTGCCCGCATCGGTTATTGAACAAGCGTTGAGTTTAAAAAGCTATGGTGAAAAAAATAATATTAATTTATTCACTACTGCTCAATTTGACACTACACAAGAAGAGTTATACAAAATAGGGGTAATTGCTACAGGAATGTTTAACACAAATGGATATTATCTTGCTAATTTTGGGCAAGGAATAGCATTGGTAACCATAAAAAAAGATCATATTAACTCAGAAAATAATAACCAGAATAAAACCTCTAAAATTTTGCCAAAATTTATAAAAAATCTGTTTGGTCGTTCTTCATCTGAAAGTGATAACCATGAGCAGAAAAATAATCAAAACCAAATTTTTGAAATATTTTCTCAATTTATTTCAAACTTTGATGTGGATCATTATCAGGCGCTTAAATACTATCTAATTGCTAAAGATTATCAAGTCAAACCAAGCAATTTGACAGCTCAAACAGAGCTTGTTGCAATAAAAGGTAAGCAAAGAATAATTGCTAAATTTGATGAACAATCTCGTTTAATTAGTTTAAATGTATAAATATAGTTGTCAGTAAAAATCTTTGCATTTATAGGATAGATGTTACCGATACATTGATTAAGGTTTATTAACCATATCCCAATTTAAACCAAACTTGGCCAAATATTTTTTTAATCGATCGGCATCATTGCTACGTTGTTTTTTTATGCGAGACACTGCGAACAATAGTCTGCCTGCTTCAGATAAACAGCTACTTTTTTGGCAGATTTCGATTACCTTTTCCAGTTGGTAGCGATCAAATTCATCTATTTCTAATGGAATTAAAGGATCATCTGACTTGAGTTTCCCCCAGTTTTGTTTTAAACGCAAAATTTCCTTTTCTACTTGTTCCAACGTAATATTGGCTTGTGGTGCTAACGTTGCCATTCGAATAATTGAGCTATTCAATTCACGGAAGTTGCCCAGCCATAAGGCTTCTGGAGAGGTAGCAAAGGCTAAATAAGCACGTCTTGATTGTTGATTAAAACGTGGCATGATGCCATATTCTTTAGCATAACGTGCCAATTCATAATCAATATTCGGTTCAATATCTTCTTTCCGTTCGGCTAAACTTGGCAGTTGATAACTCCACAAGTTAATTCTGGCGAACAGATCTTCTCGAAACTCACCTTGTTTTATTGCCTGTTTCAGATCTTTATTCGTGCCAGCGATTAACTGAAAATCACTCTGTATCGGTTTATCACTGCCAAATGGATAAAATTGCTTTTCTTCAATCGCTTTTAATAACATGGCTTGCTCATCAAGCCCAAGTTCACCAATTTCATCTAAAAATAATACTCCCCCGTCAGCATTTTTAAGTAATCCGCTACGAGCAAAATTTGCACCGGTAAATGCGCCTTTGACATGGCCAAATAAGGTTGACATTGCACTATCACCTCGTAAGGTGGCGCAGTTAATTTCGACAAATTGACCGTTAATTTGATGATTAGTGTGTTTTAGTAAATAAATTTGTTTAGCTAAAAATGATTTACCAGCACCTGTTGGCCCACACAATAAAATAGGAGCATGCGATCGGCTGGCAACCTGTTCTATTTCAGCAATTAATTGATTAAATTGTTGGTTACGAGTAGCGATACCAGATTTTAACAGATCCGTTGCTTGAATGGCATATTGTTGAAAACGGGTTAGGATTTTATCATAACGATGCAAATTCAAATCGATGATATTCATTTTACCATAAGGTACTTGCGCAATGAGATCGGCTTCCTCTAAGTTATATTTTTTTTCCATTATCTCCTTTTTGGATGGTGGAGACATTTGTAATAATTTAGCTGGGTAATAGCGCGATTCTGCTAGCAAAAACCAACAAATCTGTGCAACATGCGTACCAGTTGTGATATGCAGATAATACTCTTCTTGTTCTGAATTAAATGAGTAGTTTTTCGAAATATCAAAAAGGCAAGTATAAACTTGTTCAAAATCCCATGGATCATCTATATTTACTGCGATTGGCCTTACTTCAATTTGTGGCGATAAAATTTTAATATCTTTAATAACTTCACAAAGCAGATGATAATCGTTTTGATAATAGAGTAATTCAAATCGAGTTAGTGGTAGATCAGATCGATGACATAAATCAATAGTCGGTCGCCATTGTAACCATCGTCGTTTACCTTTACTACGTTGATCCAGTACATTTCCTAAAAAACCAAATACTATATTCTTTTTCATTTTTATAAATATTTATAACTTTTTAGAATAAATTATAAAAAATTAATCAACCAAAATCTATTAAATTTCTATTTTCATCTATTTTAAACTTATTTTTGTTTTTTTAATCAAAACAATACTAATTATTTTTACCATTTTTTAATTTTTGGCACGCTTTTAGCAGTATTTATATACGGAATCACAAAAAAAGATTTTATCGCCCAAAGGGGGAATAAAATCCAAAAATAAAACAGAGCTTATAAACTTAGCAACTTAGCATTGCATGAAATTAAGAAGGAGTGAAAAAATGAGACAATATGAAGTATTAAAAACCGAAAATACTAAGCCGATAAAAATGTGGACAAAAGGTGTACCAGTAGAGCTTGAAGCTAAAGAACAACTATTAAAATTGGCACAATTACCGTTTATTTTTAAACATATCGCTGTAATGCCTGATGTGCATGTAGGTAAAGGATCAACTATCGGTAGCGTGATTCCTACTATTGGTGCAATTATACCTGCTGCGGTTGGTGTAGATATTGGCTGTGGAATGATGGCAGTACAAACTTCATTAACCAATGCTGATCTACCTGACAAACTAGCACCCTTACGTTTAGCGATTGAAAAAGCCGTACCGCATGGTTTAACGCCAAAAAAAATAGGTCGCGATCAAGGTAGTTGGCAAAATCCACCATTAATTGTGGATCAATATTGGCAACAGCTATTACCAGAATTTGAAAAGCTGACTGAAAAATATCCACATTTTTTAAATACTAATAACTACCATCATTTAGGGACATTAGGAACAGGTAATCATTTTATCGAAATTTGTTTGGATGAAACTGATCGGGTTTGGATTATGTTACATAGCGGTTCACGTGGTGTGGGTAATGCTATTGGAGAGTATTTTATCAAAATAGCTAAACAAGACATGGCTACTTATTTTATTGATAACTTTTTACCAAGCCAAGATTTAGCCTACTTTGTTGAAGGCACTGAGCATTTTAATGATTATCTTATGGCGGTAAATTGGGCTCAAGAGTTTGCCCGTTTAAATCGTGAAGCGATAATGCATAACACAATTAAAGCCATCGGTAATACACTAAATATTGAGTTTATTAGTCATCTACAAGCAGTTAACTGCCACCATAACTATGTTCAAAGAGAGCATCATTTTGGTCATAATATTTTTGTGACACGCAAAGGAGCGGTATCAGCTCGTAAAGGTGAGCTAGGGATTATTCCGGGCTCAATGGGCGCTAAAAGCTATATTGTCCGTGGACTTGGTAATGAAGAAAGTTTCTGTTCATGCTCACATGGTGCAGGGCGAGTTATGAGCCGAACAGCGGCAAAAAAACAATTTACCATTGAAGACCAAATCAAAGCCACCGCACATGTTGAATGCCGTAAAGATGCTGATGTGATTGATGAAATACCAATGGCATATAAAGATATTGATGCGGTAATGACTGCCCAAAATGAACTGGTCGAAATTGTCCATCAATTACGGCAAGTCGTGTGTGTGAAAGGGTAAAAAATATCGAGGAGTAATCCTCGATATTGGTGGAAATAAAAAGATTAACAGTCTTAATTATATCAATGGTTATCTAAAAGAATGCATTACTATCGAGATTATTCCATTTGATTTAAATAACTAATTAATCAATCTAACAAAGGATTAACGATGAAAGAAAATACTCAAAATTCAACGATAGCCACCTCAAATAGGGCGACTATTCAACCATTTCCAATAGTATGGGATAACAATAAAATCAGTATTTATCAGTTTTTACTACCTTTGAAGCTCTACTGAATCCTTTGCATAATTAATGGAAATAGGAACATTTGTTAAACCTAACAATGACGTTTTTTGCGCTGAACTTAACTCTGTTGATAATAGATTTATTATCTCATCATGATCAATTAAAGAATCATCCTCCCTGAGTTTATTTATATATTCCTCAAAATTATGGGTAATAAGCTCTAAAATATTGTCTGGATAGCTTTCTCTTATAAACTCTAGATGTTGCTCTTCTATCTGTTCATAAAATGCACTATTATTTTAAATTAATAATCCCCTTAACCGCTCTCACGGTAATGCCCAAAATCTTCGCAATATTTTCAATCGATACGCCCTTTTCCAGTAATGCATTAATTAGTATTTTCTTTTCAGATTCAGCTTTTTCTCGACGAGCTTTTTCTGCTTTTGCTTTCTGCTGAGCTGTTTTGGTCTTATCCCTCTCAACCGCTAATTTTTCTTTTGCAATTTGTTTTTCTTGTTTACGGATGCGTTCAACTACTTGGTAAGTCGGAACATATTTCAGGCTTTGTTCAAGTTCTGCCATCAGTTTGATGCTGCGAAAGCTGATATAGGTTTTTGGGGTGATAATTAAGTGGTCGGTAAGTTCGATATTTAAAATATGGGCAACTTGAATTAAGCGGTCGGTGATGTCTTTATCGGCCGCTGAAGGGATCAGCGATCCTGACGGGTGATTATGCACCAAAATCACCCGTGAGGCGTTTTTCATCACCGCAACGCGAAACACGTTCATTGGCTCAATGTTGACCGATTTATACGATCCAAGCGCAATTAGTTCAATATACAGGATATAACCCGCTTGATTCATACCAATAATCCAAAGATGTTCCTTTTCTTGGTCGATCTTGTTTTCACGCAATAACACACGCTGCATAATACTGTACACGTCGTCCGTGCTTTCAATATAGCGTTTGTCATGTTTAGCTAGTTTAATATCCATCTTATCGCCTTGTAAAATCACACGAAAAATAATATAGCATATTCTGTTTATGCTGGGCAGTTGTTAATCAAATAATTCCACCTGTTCACTTTTTAGGTTATATTATTTGTAAAAAATATTCAGGATTCTATACCGTTTCAAAGGGGATCAACAATGTATCACTCTATTTTACCCGACGAGCAGCATTCTGCTGCTGAGCGATTTTTGCAACGAGTGCCAGCGTTAATCGCAACAAGTTCATTATGTCGACGCCTTAAGCCTGTCGCATTACTGATTGATATTGCGCCCATGACGTTAATTGCCCTGCCACATAGCTTGATTGCCAATAAATTTCATCTTTCACCACGAGCTGCTCAAAGGCGAGATAACGTTATTCGTCAGTGGCTAGCGCAGTATGAGCCAGATCTTTATCAAGCAATACTGAATCTTACACAAACGATGCCGGTAGAAGTGTCTAGACAAGCTCAGGCATTTAAGTTATGGCTGACCAAGCTGCTTGGTACGTCAGTTATGCCTTGCGATTATTGTGGATCGCTTAGTACAGTTCGCATTGGGCACCGCCTTAATTTTCGTTGCCGAACCTGTCGCCGAACGTTTAATCCTCTCAAAAAGTATTATCTTGATAAATTATCTCATTGTGAACTGTGGTTACCTTTTGTTGATTTATTACTACAAGGTGAGACATTTAAAACGATTAGCCAGCAATTGGGAATTAATACCGATACCGCCGCTAAGTGGCAACGTTATTTTTTGGAGATAATGGAATTACAAGGATTTTTGGCATTGGCTAACTATTATCAAATAAAGCGATGTCAACGTTACCGTCAAACATGGTTAGACATTCACACTGGTGACACGTTTTTACCCGCTAGCAAATCGCATTTTAGATCTAAATCATCATAATGTTTAATACATTTGTAAAAAATATTCAGGATTCTATACCGTTTCAATCATAAATTATTATGCTCAATGATTTATTAATGGTAATGGGCAAAAGGCTTTAACATCCTTAAAAGTGTTAAAATTTAGATATAAATTAGAATAAATAACCTAAAGGAGTAGAAAACAAAAATTAGCAGAATTAGCACAAGCTACATGATATCCATAGGCATTATACCTGTAACCAGGTGTGGGGATTTTCATCACCGAATAGTGATTATGATGTGTGTGGATAGGCGACACAATTTCTGAACTACATTTTAAGGCGGATAGTTTAGATCACTTTTCATACAAACATTGTTGAGCTTAAAATAAGATAAGGAATACAGGGTGGTAATCCAATCTGATGAGTGCCACAGTATAAAATAGGTGGGCGATGCTCTGGCTAATTAAGGTAATTAATTATTGCTTCAATGCAAGCTTACTTGATATTTTTTGTATTCCACCAATAGAATAATGACAGCATAATAAAATTGCTGGATATATTATAAAATTAAGGGTTACCAGTGATGTAATACCTAAAAACCCCATAATAAAATCTAGGTTAAAGACTGATTTATTAATATCTTCCAGAACTAAAATGAAGACAATAGGTGACATTAAGGTAATTAGAATACCAATTGGCACTCCGCAAATCACTAAACCCATCGGCCGATTTATTTTATATAAAAGGAAGATTGAAATCAGAATAAAACAGAAATAACACAAACCATAACACATCAAATAATATAATTCTGGTGTGCGATGTTTTGCGATAATCGTTCGATAACACCATTGGTAACTTAGATAGGCACCTATAAAATTAAACAATACGATAATTAATAAATTAATTATTTTCATTAGTTTGCCCTTTATTATCTTCAATTTCTTTTATATTCAATCGGCGACTAGCCATTTAATGTTGAATGAAGCCTGTTATAATTAAACCAATCACACATAGTGATTAAATTCCAATTTAAGTTGCACTAGTGAATCAAAAATAGTATGTGGCACAAATTCTCTTTTCACGGCTTTAAATGTGCTTTCTGCAATTGCATTATCATAAGTACAGCCTTTGCGACATAACGACTGTCTAATTCCAAATACTTTTAAGCATTTATCAACCAAATGCTTATCAAACTCTTTTCCTCTATCAGAATGAAAAAACTCAATCGTCTGTAAGTTCATGGATATTTGACTCATCGCTTGCATGACCCGTGCCGCTGTTTTATGCCTGCCAGCACTTCGTCCCACTATTTCACTCAGCAATATATCTTGTGGTTGCTACGTCAATTGTCGCTGATAATAGAAACGATTTCCCGTTACATTTAAACATCGACATAATGCACGTAAACGGTATCGATTGCCATTGTTTTTACCTTAGGTTACTTATATAAAAATTAACTTTTTCTACACTTAATCTTAGCTAATTTATATACTGGAATAGACTTAAAATCATTATTTAGTGAACAATAATTTGAAATGAAAAAAATAATATTAATATTATGTATATCAATAAGCGCTATCTGCAATGCTAAGGAGCATTGTTCAAACAAAATAGAAGCTAAAAACTATTCGTTCGAGATTAATTCAAAATCGTATAACTTTATATCTTATCGTTGTGATGATGAAAATAATGAATTTTCAAAACCCGCTATATTAGAAGTAAAAGGTGATAATGTGGATTATCAACTTGAAAATTTGATTGGATCTTATCATTCACTTGATGTTCAATTTGCCAATTGGAATAATCAACCCGCATTGTTTTACAAGCATGCAACAACAAATAATATTCAAGGCTACATTCCAATAACAATTCAAAACAACAGACTAACTATTGACTGCAGCTATGTTAAGAGACGGTTAATCAACTTGATGGAAACCCGATATTCTTATTGCACTGAAAGAAAGCAGATTAACAATATTAAAGATTTAAATGGTTCCTTGGCTCTTTTTGATCCTCGCCAATTAAATTCTTACTCCTATTTCCCTCACACTGATGAAAGTTTATTACATAAAAATTTTGATGTTTTTGTTGGTAAAGTGGGTGATATTAGTTTTTATCAACACTATCAATCAATTAAGGATTATGATTTAGATAAATATACAGTAATAATAGCAAATAAAGATAAGCAATATCATTTCAAAAATGTCGAAGTATTTAAAAGAATTAAAGAATTAGGTGAATTTGAATTGTAACTATCCCCTAAAATAGTACAGCAAAAAAGTAGAAAATTCTCTATGATAAAAGTAAAGGGGATTTAATTATGAAAAAAATGACTGAACATCAAATCGTCGCTATTTTAAAAGAAGCTGAAGCGGGTATTCCCGTTAAAGAACTGTGCCGTAAATATGGCATGGCAAATTCAACTTTCTATAAATGGCGTGATAAATACGGTGGTATGGAAACCTCTGATATTAAACGTTTAAAGGAGCTTGAGGCCGAAAACCGTAAGCTTAAACAGATGTTTGCCGAACTGAGCTTAAAATCCCAGCTTCAGGAAGAAATCATAAAAAAGCTTTAGTGCCCACAAAGGCACGTAAAACGTGGGCACAGCAACTACAACAAAATCATTCAGTTACTATTGCTATGAGTTGTGCCATTGTTGGCTTAAGCCGTTGTGCTTACTATCATCAACCTAAGTTACCGGATGATTCGGTGATTATTTCGGTGTTGAATGCTATCACAGACCGGCATTTACGCTGGGGCTTTCCTAAATGTTTTAATCGTATCAGAAAGCTCGGCTATAAATGGAATCATAAACGTGTTTATCGGGTGTATTGTGAGTTAAAACTGAATCTTAAAACAAAACGAAAACAACGAATGCCACCTCGGGAGCCAGAAAAGTTATTGGCTCCCAATAAACAAGGTGAATGTTGGTCAATGGATTTTATGAGTGACAGTAGTCGTAATCAACGTCGCTTTAGGACATTCAATGTCATCGATGACTTTAATCGTGAGGCGTTAGGCATTGATATTGCAGTAAGCTTACCCGCAGGAAGGATTACCCGTTACTTAGATAAACTGGCTGAATATCATGGCTATCCATTAAAAATACGGGTCGATAATGGGCCAGAATTTACAGGAAAAACCTTTACCAACTGGGCTAAATTACATGGTATAACCATTGATTATATCCAGCCCGCTAGCCCTTATCAAAATGGCTATATTGAACGATTTAATCGTACCTATCGTACTGAAGTACTCGATTTATATCTTTTTAACAACTTAGCGCAAGCAAGGAGAATAACCGAAGAATGGTTAACGATTTATAATACCGAAAGACCGCATGAGGCATTAAATAACATGACACCGATTGAGTATAAAACACTAAAACAAGCAGCATGATTTTCTACGTGAGCTGTGTACTAAGTTTGGGATATTTACAGAATACCAACATATGATTGGTTTAGATATTCTCAATTCTAACGGTAATTTTACTTTTTATGATATGGACAGCCTTTCAGATATACTGGATAACTCAACCGAAAAAAGCGATATTCATTCTTATATTCAACTAGAAAAAGTTCAACTTTATGAACAACCAGACTTTCAATATCCAACTTATAACTATTTAAAAAGAAACGATTTTGTCAAAATTTTAGATGTAGAATTAGACAATGAGAAACTCAAAAAAACTAACCTTTATGAAATTTATAAAATTAGAAAGCTTTTATGGTTTAAAGTGAGTTATCAAAGTGAAAAATATGGTGAAATAATTAATTGGGTACCATGGAATGCATTTTACGCCGACTAGTAATTGCACGCCTAAGCATAGACTATCAACTAAAATGCCATAAATTTCTATAAAATAATTCTTAAATGCTGTTAGTTTGAGAAGTGGATAATATGATTAAGTGAAAGAATATGAAAACAATAAAATACATTATAGTGGCTATCTTATGTTTATCCAACTTTGTATTTGCCAACTATTTTTATCGAATCGAAATCAGAACGAATGGCAAGTATAAAGAAGAGTATTATTACAATTATAATAATGATTTTGCTGGTAATGCAACTTTATATATCAATAATATCACCAATCATCCTAAGCTTTTAACCGAAAATGAGGATGACGCAGAGTCTGATGATAATCTTTCAGCTGATAAAAGATTAGCGTCATTACCTAAAACAGAATTAGAAAGTGAACTGCAATTTGGATGTTTTTCGGACTCAGAATTAGATATATTTGAAAAAAAATCTAAAGAAATAGAATTTTTACAACACAAGACAACTAAAGATTACTATTTCAAAATCGTTTTATCTATAAAAGGCTGCGCTTATAAAATGGTTGGCATTAATGTTTACCGAAAAAAAGACGGTAGTTTGTTACAAACAATTAATGATGCTGCTATTAGTGATTATGAATTTATGTCAATCGAAACAATAAAAAACGGTGATAGCACAGTAATTCATAGACCTGAAGGCACTGATGATTACAATTTTGATGGTATTGATAATGATTTTTTTATTTCTAAAACAACCGATGATGTAATGGGGGTACCTACTTTTCATCGTTTTTACTCCTTTGATAAGAACAAAGGAAAATTTGTTTATCTGAATTTAGAAGGGCTCGATATTTCTTTTGATGAAAAGAAACAACAAGCCATTCAGAAAAAAATTTGTCCAATTAAAGAAGATAACGACATTGTAATCACTAAAACTTTTCAATTTGACACTAAAAAACATAGCTATACCTTACTTAATTCGGTATGTAATTATAAAAGACGTAGCACGAATGATTCAGATAAAGTGTTTTCTCGTCAATGTACACAAAAAGAAGATAATTATTGCAAAAACGCAGATGAACTAGATGATGATTTTGGGTTTTAAATAATTCTAAAAAACAATGAATAACATCAAAATAAATTTGAAATATTTTTATATACGAGATAGCTTTAATTAAAGCAAGAAATAAATCAAGCTGAAATTGAATTAGAAAATAAGGTAATTGACGGAAAAACAAGATGATTAAACGATTCGCTTATTTAATATTCATCAACTTACTATGCCTATCTTTTACATCAAAAGCTGATGAGATAACACTTGAATCGATTCCTTCAACAGAAGGCGCAGGATTAATATGTCGCAAAAATAAGATTGAGATTAATATTTATGGTGAAACTTATCGTGGAAAAATTACCGTTATAAAAAACAGTAATAGATACCAAGTTATCTCAAATGCTGAATATTACAATGTCCCAATTTACTATCATGATGAAAATATAAAGTCAGAAGTAGTATTCACGGTTACTAAAAGATATTTTATACAGAATAAAAAAGTTGTTTCCGCAATATCATCAGATCCAATAGATAAGGAAAAAGCTGAAGAAGAATTATCATTAATATCTATAGCATTAAAAGAAGCCCATGAAAATAAAAAGTGTTTATCTTGGAATATTCAATAATAGTTAAAACAAGCTAATATATCTTGTTTTTATCCATACCCATGCTACTTGTGCTGAAAAGTTGAAAATATTATATACATAAAATAGCAACATTTTAGTAAATAAAAAACGCTCAGTTTTATAAAACCAAGCGTTTGCAAGGAAAAAAGATAAATTAGAATTCCATTAACTCTTTTTCTTTATCGGCCAGCACAGCATCTAATTTTTTGATTGCAGCATCGGTTGCTTTTTGGATTAAATCTTGTGCTTTACGCTCATCATCTTCAGATATTTCTTTATCTTTTAGCAATGCTTTAATTTGATCATTGGCATCACGGCGAATATTACGAATTGATACTCGACCTTGTTCTGCTTCATTACGAACAATTTTGGTTAAATCGCGACGGCGTTCTTCTGTAAGCGGTGGCAAAGGTACACGAATTACTGTGCCTGCTGACGCAGGATTAAGCCCTAAATCTGAAGTTAAAATCGCTTTTTCAATAGCTGGCGTTAATGATTTATCAAATACGGTTATAGCTAGTGTTCTTGCATCTTCAGCAACAACATTGGCTAGTTGACGAAGTGGCGTTGGGCTACCGTAATATTCAACCATAATGCCATCTAATAAACTTGGTGATGCGCGACCAGTTCTTACTTTAGAAATATGATTTTGAAATGCATCAATACTTTTTTCCATGCGCGTTTGCGCTTCTTTTTGAATCTCGTTTAACATAATAAAAGCCTTATTTAAGATAAAGATAATTAGCTGGTTACTGTTGCTTTGTTACTAATTAATGTTCCTTCTTGCTCACCTAATATGACGCGACGCAACGCACCTGGTTTATTCATATTAAACACACAAATAGGTAGATTATGATCTCTTGCTAATGTAAATGCCGCTAAATCCATGACTTTAAGTTCATCATCTAATACTTTTTCATAGTTAAGCGTCTTATAAAGTGTTGCATTCGGATCTTTTACAGGATCAGCTGAATAAACACCATCAACTTTGGTTGCTTTTAAAACAACATCTGCTTCGATTTCAATACCACGCAGGCAGGCTGCTGAATCCGTGGTAAAAAAAGGATTACCCGTTCCTGCTGATAAAATAACGACTCTACCATGGCGAAGCAAGCTGATTGCTTCAGTCCAACGATAATCATCACAGACGCCATTTAATGGTATCGCTGACATTAAACGCGCATTAACTTCAATTCGGTGCAACGCATCACGCATCGCAAGACCATTCATAACCGTTGCAAGCATCCCCATATGATCACCAACCACTCGGTTCATCCCAGCTTTAGCAAGTCCTGCACCACGAAATAGATTACCACCCCCAATAACAACAGCAACTTGAACATTCATTTCAATCAGTTCTTTTATTTCTTGCGCCATACGGTCAAGAACAGTTGCATCAATACCAAAGCCTTCATCACCTTGTAGCGCTTCGCCACTGAGTTTTAGAAGAATACGTTTATAGAAAGGGGTCACCATATTGAAGTCTCACTATTTCGTTGTTTAATTACTCAATAAGCTAACAAATTAGCTTGTCGTAATTTTAAAATATTTTGTAGATAAACAAAACCGCCTTAACGGCGGTTTTTTGAAAAAATTAAGATTGTTTCGATATTGCAGCAACTTCTGCAGCAAAGTCAACTTCGACTTTTTCAATACCTTCACCTACTTCAAAGCGAATGAATGAAGCAACTGTGGCTTTCTTTTCTTTTAGTAAATCACCAACAGTTTTAGAAGGATCCATAACAAAAGCTTGGCCAGTTAATGATACTTCGCCAGTGAATTTACGCATACGACCTTCAACCATTTTTTCAGCGATTTCACGTGGTTTACCTGATTGCATTGCAATATCGATTTGAATGTTACGTTCATGTTCAACAACATCAGCAGGCACATCACTTGGATCAACATATTCTGGCTTGCTTGCTGCAATATGCATTGCAATATGTTTAACTAATTCATCATCAGCACCATTAGCTGCCACTAATACGCCAATACGAGCACCATGTTGGTAACTGCCAACTACGTCACCAGAAATTTCAGCAACACGACGAATACCAATATTTTCGCCAATTTTAGCAACTAGTGCAGTGCGTTCTTCTTCAAATTTTGCTTGTAAAGCAGCAAGATCAATCATGCGATCATTTAAAGCTGCTGTTGCTACTTTTTCGCTAAATGCTAGGAAACCAGCATCTTTGGCAACAAAGTCTGTTTCACAGTTAACTTCTAAGATAACGCCATACTTTTTATCAGCAGAAATTTTAGAAATAATCACACCTTCAGCAGCAACACGACCTGCTTTTTTAGCTGCTTTGGCTTGACCTGATTTGCGCATGTTGTCAATTGCAAGTTCAATATCACCATTAGCTTCAACTAATGCTTTTTTACATTCCATCATACCTGCGCCAGTTCTTTCGCGCAGTTCTTTTACCATAGAAGCGGTAACTTCAGCCATTTTTTAATCCTCTATTTAACCATTGTGATGATTTTCATTAGAATGAGTGGACACTCAAGCATCCACCCGAAAATATTTGAGTTTTTACTCAGCTGCTGGTGCTTCTTCTACGAAGCTTTCTTCAGATACTGGAGATTGGTTTTGTTCACGACCAGAACGGACTGCCTCAGCAACCGCATTTACATATAATTGAATTGCGCGGATTGCATCATCATTACCAGGAACAATGTAATCAATACCATCAGGATCTGAGTTAGTATCAACAACAGCAATGACTGGAATACCTAAATTGTTAGCTTCTTTGATTGCGATATGTTCGTGGTCTGCACCAATAACAAAAATCACATCGGGTAAGCCACCCATATTTTTAATTCCACCCAAGCTATTTTCTAATTTAGCCATTTCACGAGCACGCATTAGTGCTTCTTTTTTGGTTAATTTGTCAAATGTACCATCACTAGCTTGTGTTTCTAAATCTTTTAGACGTTTGATTGATTGACGTACTGTTTTCCAGTTAGTCAACATACCACCTAACCAACGGTGATTAACATAGTATTGTCCACAGCTTTCAGCCGCTTGTTTAATGGCTTCGCTAGCTGCACGCTTTGTACCAACAAATAAAATTTTACCTTTACGCGCAGCAACTTTGTTTAATTCAGCTAATGCTTCATTGAACATTGGTACTGTTTTTTCAAGATTGATGATGTGAACTTTGTTACGTGCACCAAAAATAAATGGTTTCATTTTTGGGTTCCAATAACGAGTTTGGTGTCCAAAGTGTACACCCGCTTGTAACATATCGCGCATTGATACTGTAGTCATGATTTCCTCATTTTGACGTTGGGGTTATGCCTCCACATATCCGCTTTAACCGACCTAATAACAACAAGTAAAAGGCACCCCGGAAAAGTGTGATGATATGTGTGTGTTATAACGTTAATTAATTATTAAAATTTAATGCTTTATTCATTACTAATTGTCATTTACTATCTTATATAGAAAAACAATATGAAATGTAGCGCGCGTTTTATATCATAAATAGTATAAAATTACTAGTTTTATTTCTATTTTTTGTTCTGCTAGCTAAGCAAATGCTGGTTATTAGCATGTTTGTCTTTTCAAATAGCAAACAATAAAAATAAAATAATAAAAAATTCAATAAAATCAACGCTTTTTCTGACTATCTTTTGCATAGCTATATTATGTTAAAAATATGTTATTTTATAAAGGATTAGCTCATTCTGTAAGTAATTACTTACAGAATGCAGAGCGATGATAGCAAAACTTGAATAAAAACTAGTGGAATAATCTATAGCATTGTAGCGTTATCCAATCCCATACACTACCAAAAAAGCCTGTTTCTTCAACATGTTGTAAAGCAACAAGTGGCTGTTCGTTAATAACTTTACCGTCAAGTAAAAATTGCATTTTGCCCACTGTTGCACCCTTAGCTATTGGTGCATAAATATAATCATCAATTTTATATTCAACTTGTACATCTGCTGAACGACCTTTTGGCACTGTGATAAAGGCACCATTAATTGCACCTAATTGAATTTTATTTTCATCACCATACCAAATAGTTTCAGTTGCTAATGGCGCACCTGCTTTTATAGGATTTGCTGTTTCAAAAAAGCGGAATCCCCATACTAATAATTTTTTACTTTCTTCTTCACGACCTTTATAAGTACGGCCACCTAATACGGCTGAAATTAAGCGAGTATTACCATCCACAGCAGAAGCAACTAAGTTATACCCCGCGGCATTGGTATGGCCTGTTTTAATTCCGTCTACATTCAGTGTAGTATCCCAAAGTAGCCCATTTCGATTAAGTTGTGGTTTAGATAATGTATAAGTAAATTCTTTTTCTTTGTAAATGGAATATTCTTCAGGTAAATCACGAATTAAAGCTTGCCCTAAAAAAGCCATGTCTTTAGCTGTTGTGTATTGCCCTGGCGCATCAAGCCCATGCACTGTTTCAAAGTGAGTATGATCTAATCCAAGTCTTTTAGCATAATCATTCATTAGGTTAACAAAAGCGCCTTGGCTCCCCGCAACGTGTTCAGCCATAGCAATACAAGCGTCGTTACCCGATGGGATAATAATGCCTTTATTAAGATCAGAAACCGATACTGTTTTACCCACTTCTAAAAACATCAATGATGATCCTTTTAAAATAGGATTGCCTGTTGCCCATGCATCTTTACTGACCACAACCATGTCATCATTTTTAATACGCCCTGATTGTAGTGCTTGCCCCACCACGTAACTGGTCATCATTTTAGTTAAACTTGCTGGGTCACGTTGTTCCTCGGCATTATATTGTGCCAGTATCTCGCCTGATTTAGCATCGATTAAAATATAAGATTCTGCATCCAATTTTGGGATAGCTGGAATAGGAAAAGCCATTTCAGCATTTGCTGATGAGCAAACAGCAAGCGCGAATAACGCAAAAGATAATTTAAATTTCTTTTTCATTTATTTGGGTTCCGTTAAATATTTTTAGATAACATATATCGATGTGTGTGAATAGACATCATAATGCCAAAACTTGCCATTAATACGACTAAAGAAGAGCCACCATAACTTATTAGCGGTAATGGTACACCAACTACTGGTAAGATTCCACTGACCATACCAATATTAATAAACACATAAATAAAAAAGACTAAAATTAGCCCACCAGAAAGTATTCGACCAAAGGTGGTTTGTGCCTGAGCAGCAATAATAAGCCCTCGTACAATTAAACATAAAAAGAGAATAAGCAAAACAATAGAGCCGACAAAACCAAACTCTTCGGCAATAACGGAGAAGATGAAATCGGTATGTCGCTCAGGTAAAAATTCAAGTTGCGATTGTGTGCCTTGTAACCAACCTTTACCCCATAGGCCACCCGATCCAATTGCTATTTTAGATTGAATGATATGATAACCTGCTCCGCTAGGATCAAGTTCAGGATTAATCAACATTAACACGCGTTTTTGCTGGTAATCATGCATTAAAAAGAACCACATAATCGGTAAAAAGACAGCGATTAAAATTAATGCAACAAGAATGTAACGCCAATTCATGCCCGCTAAAAATATAATAAAAATGCCTGACATAACAATTAATATTGCTGTACCTAAGTCAGGTTGCATCGCAACAAGTAATGCTGGCACACCAATGATAGCTAGTGTTTGTAATGTGGTTTTTAATGGCGGCGGACACCCATCTCGGTGAATAAATTTTGCTACCATTAATGGCACGGCTATTTTGGCTATTTCTGAAGGTTGAAATCGTAAAATACCTAAATCCAACCAACGCTGTGCGCCTTTACTGGTGTAACCAAAAATATCAACTAGTAATAGTATGATAATACAAACAATATATAGATACAGCGCCCATTTTTCATAAGCCCTAGGTGAAAACTGAGCTAAAATAATCATTACAGCAAAACCTAGTAATATTTGAATGACTCGTTTTTGCATCATATCGATATTTTGACCCGATGCACTCCAAAGAATATAGAGGCTATAGCCAAGTAATAGCGTAATAAATAAAAAAAATAAGGGATCGATGTGTATCTTTTGCCAAAAAGATTTTTTGCTATTATTCATCATTAATCTTCAGTTCCGTCATTGGGTGATGGCTCATCTAGCTGTGTTGAATCATTACCTAGAAGGTAAAAATCTAAGATTTTACGAGCAACAGCGCCACCGTTTGAGCTACCACCGCCACCATTTTCTAATACAATCGCTAGCGCTATTTTGGGGTTATCATAAGGGGCATAAGCAATAAATAATGCATGATCACGTAAATGCTCTGGGATCTTATGAGCATTATAGACTTCATCTTGCTTCAAACCATAAACTTGCGCAGTACCTGATTTACCTGCAGCCTGATATTTTGCATCAGCATAAATCTTACGTGCCGTTCCTCTTGATCCAAACATCACTCGGTGCATACCTTCCTTAGCAAGTGCCCAATAAGCTGGGTTAATATCACCTAAACTATTTGTTTCAATATAATTATCTGAATTAATCTCTGGTTGCCGTTTATTAGCGTTTAAAATATCGCTCTTTTTATATAATAAAAAATGCGGTGTATAGGTTTTACCATTATTAATTAAAGTCGTTAGCGCTTTAACCATTTGCATTGGGGTTGCAGTCCAATAACCTTGACCAATACCGACAGGAATGGTATCACCTTGTAACCAAGATTTTTTATGACGCTTTATTTTCCATTCACGGCTCGGCATAACGGCACGGGTTTCTTCGTTTGGTGAAATATCAATACCGGTGCGTTTACCATAACCGAACTTAGCCATCCATAAGTTTAAGCGATCGATACCCATATCATAAGCAACTTTATAAAAGTAAGTATCAACCGATTCTTCAATGGCCTTTAATACATCAACCCGACCATGCCCCCATTTAAGCCAATCTCGATAACGTCGCTCAGTACCAGGTAATTGCCACCAACCAGGATCATCAACCACAGTTTTTGGCGTGATAACCCCTTCACTCAAAGCGGCAATAGAAATAAAAGGTTTAACGGTCGAAGCTGGTGGATAAGCGCCAAGTAACACGCGATTAAATAGAGGTTTACTAGGATCTTTGAGTAATTCGCTATATTTTACACTCGATATACCACCAACAAATAGATTGGAATCATAACTTGGACTAGAAACTAAAGCTAAAACCTCACCATTATTAGGATCCATAGCAACCACTGCCGCTTTACGCCCTGCTAATAATTGCTCTATATAAAGCTGTAATTTAAGGTTAATAGATAAATAGATGTCTTCACCAGCTTGTGGTGGATGTTTGTTTATTTGACGAACAATACGACCTCGGCTATTAACTTCAACCTTTTCATAACCTGGGGTTCCGTGTAATACGTCTTCATAATATCTTTCTATCCCCATTTTACCAATATTAAACGTAGCGACATAATCGCTGGACTTATTTTCATCATCTAAGCGCTGTTTATCTTGGCTATTAATTTTAGAAATATAGCCAAGAATATGAGTCAGTGATGCACCATAAGGGTAATAACGATGCTGTATCCCCACAATAGAAACAAATGGAAAACGATGTTGATCCACAACAAAACGCGCTATTTGTTTTTTGGTCAAATTTTCTTTTAGCGGTACTGGGCGATGAGCTTTATAATTGCGTCGTTCTTTTTGGAACATCTCAATATCTTCATCAGTCAAGCCAACAATTTTTTTTAATTCATTGAATTGTTCATTAAGGTTTTTTGTTTTATCAGGAATGATATTAAGCTGATATGTGATGTTATTAATTGCCAAAGGTGTGCCATTACGATCATAAATCATGCCGCGGCTAGGTGAGATAGGTATAATTTCAATTCGATTATTATTGGATTTTGTACTGTAATAACTAAAATTAGCAATTTGCAAATCTGCTAAATTACCAAGCAAAATAATGACCATTAAAATAATCGTAACGAATGCAAATAGCGCCCTACGAAGAAATAAATTTGCTTCGGCAGAATGATCTCGAATTACCGTTTTTTCTTTTTTACGTGAAATAGGAATAATAAGACTCCTTTATATACTACTTTCCGTATATTGCTGTTTAATATTCTGCTGTTGTTCTTCCCATTTTTCATAAGCATTAACAATTCTGGCAACCACTGGATGACGGACTACATCTTCACTATTGAAAAAATTAAAACTAATTTCATCAACTTGACTCAATACTTCAATAGCATGCCGTAAACCCGACTTTTGATGGCGTGGTAAATCAATTTGGGTAATATCGCCTGTTATTACCGCTTTAGAATTAAAACCTATGCGAGTTAAAAACATTTTCATTTGTTCAATGGTGGTATTTTGGCTTTCATCAAGAATAATAAAAGCATCATTAAGAGTTCGCCCACGCATATAGGCAAGTGGTGCAACTTCAATCACACTTTTTTCAATCAGCTTTTCAACTTTTTCAAATCCGAGCATTTCAAATAACGCATCATAAAGTGGACGTAAATAAGGATCGACTTTTTGACTTAAGTCGCCAGGCAAAAAACCTAATTTTTCACCAGCTTCAACCGCTGGTCTAGTCAATACAATGCGGCGGATTTGTTGCTTTTCAAGCGCATCAACCGCTGCAGCTACCGCTAAATAGGTTTTACCTGTACCAGCAGGCCCTATCCCAAACGAGATATCATAATCTAAAACATTGGCAATATATTGTGCTTGATTTGCCGTTCTTGGTTTAATGATGCCTCGCTTAGTTTTTATCATTACCAGCTTGCCGCCTTGATGATCAATATAAGCAGGTAAATGCTCACTTGCCTTTTCTAGCGCGCCAGACTCTTTAATTGCTAGATGGATTTGTTCTGGCTCGATATCAATAATTTTATCTTTGGCTTTAGTTTGCTTATAAAGAGATTGTAAAATATCATTGGCTGCTTTGACACAAATCCGATCGCCAGTTATTGAAAATAAATTACCACGATGATTAATCTCAACACCTAGTCGACGCTCTAGCTGCTTAATATTGTCATTATAAGGACCACAAAGGCTATTAAGTCGCTGATTATCAGCGGGGTCAAGCATAGTTTCATGTGTTATGATATTCAAGTGTAAGCCCTCAAATAATTAAAACTAATAATTAAAACTAACTTTTAATGTGCCCTTCACATAAAGAACACTTTTCAATACCTGTTAAAAAGTCCATATTACAATGATGACATGTCACAATATTACCAGAAACAACATGATCAACAGCACGTTGGGATTGATCTTGATCAAGACCTTGTGTTTTTAGTTTATTAATTACCATTGAAATAGGTGTTCCACTTTTTAACTCTTGTTCAACATATGATGCAACTTGTTCTTCAAATGTTGGTGGCACATATTCCAGTACGTTTTCGTTGTAATCACTATTGCACTCATTACACTTTATATAACGTCCTAATGTTTCGTAACTAAAAATAGGAATAAAAAATAGCGTAAAATATTTTGCCACTTTTATTTGTGTATATTTTTGTTTTTTTTCATCGGTAGTGGTGTTTTGTTGCGAACAGCAATTTGGGCAATTAAATTGTCCACTATGTTCGTTAACTTCTCTTCCGCGAGTTCCAAATATTATAAACATATTATTTTCTTTTCCTTTAAATTCATCCGTAAGTTATTTTATTATCTTTATTATTTTATAAAAAATATGAAAAGCCACTCACATTGTGGCTTAATGATTACTACTTTAAGGTTGATAGATACCGACCCCTAGCTCGTTTTCTTTACGAGTGCGAGAAATAACTGACATTGGCGATTCACTAACTCGTAAATCCATTTCATCTTCAGTACGAACAACTCTACCACGTAGTGAATTTGGATAAACATCAGTAATTTCAACGTCAACAAACTTACCAATCATATCAGGACGACCTGCAAAATTAACAATTCGATTGTTTTCCGTTCGACCGGTTAATTCCATAAGGTCTTTTTTGGATGGACCTTCAACTAAAATACGTTGTACAGTATTTAACATACGACGGCTAAATTGCATGGCTTGTTGGTTGATTCGTTCTTGAAGAATGTAAAGGCGCTGCTTCTTCTCTTCTTCTGAAACATTATCTTCCATTTCAGCAGCGGGTGTACCTGGACGCGCTGAATAAACAAAGCTATAACTTAAATCAAAATTGACTTCGGCAATTAGCTTCATTGTTTGCTCGAAGTCTTCTTGCGTTTCCCCTGGGAAACCGACAATAAAATCAGAGCTAATTTGAATATCTGGGCGTACTTTACGTAATTTTCGAATAATGGATTTATATTCAAGCGCAGTATGTGTACGTTTCATTAAATTTAATACACGATCTGAGCCACTTTGTACTGGCAAATGTAAAAAATTGACTAACTCTGGCGTATCACGATAAACATCGATAATATCATCAGTAAATTCAATTGGATGACTAGTTGTAAAACGTATACGATCGATACCATCAATGGCTGCAACTAAGCGTAATAACTCAGCAAAGGAACAAATATCACCATCAAATGTGGGACCACGATAAGCATTGACATTTTGACCTAATAGATTGACTTCACGCACACCTTGTTCAGCCAGTTGCGCAATTTCATAAATGACATCATCACAAGGTCGGCTAACTTCTTCCCCACGGGTATATGGAACCACGCAATAAGTGCAATATTTATTGCACCCTTCCATAATTGAAACAAACGCAGTAGGTCCTTCGCTACGAGGCTCTGGCAAGCGATCAAATTTTTCAATTTCAGGAAAGCTGACATCAACGACATGGTTACCATTACCACTTCGAATCTGTTCAATCATTTCAGGTAAACGGTGAAAAGTTTGAGGTCCAAAAATAATATCGACAAAAGGGGCGCGTTTACGAATATGTGCACCTTCTTGCGAGGCAACACAACCACCAACACCAATAATGATATTTGGATTATGTTGTTTAAGATTTTTCCAACGACCTAATTGATGAAAAACCTTTTCTTGGGCTTTTTCTCGAATAGAGCAGGTATTTAGTAATAAAATATCCGCTTCTTCGGCATTGTCTGTTAATGTTAAACCATGGGTGGATTCAAGGAGATCAGCCATTTTTGTTGAGTCATACTCATTCATTTGGCAGCCCCAAGTTTTGATATGTAATTTTTTGCTCATCAATAACTCAGCTATATTTAATTGTTAAAATGAAAACGGGTTTAAATCCGTGATTTTAGCGAGCCATATTGTAATCTTTTGTGAATGTAGGGTCTATAATAAAATAAGCATAGCAACCCAAAATAAAGCATTATATAAGCTTTTATAAAATGATTTGAAAATACAGTGAAAAATTTTCAATTAATATAGATGATTATAAAAAAACTGTTAATTGAATAATTGCATTTAATGGCGTTTTAAGATCTATACCAACTTTTTATAACGATAAAATCTAACATTGATCTTAGAAAAGGAAAAAATAATATCGCTATAACATAAAAAATGGATAGGTTATTTTATAAAAAAATCAGATAAAGATAAGAATCATTCTTTTTAATATCTTTATATTTTATGTTATTATTCGCGATTAACTCATATAGAAAATAAAGTGTTTAGATTAAATATGTCAGAAACATTCAGTCCTACAAAGCGCCTATTAGTTAAAGGTATTCTTGCGACTTGTTTATTATCTGTCACTCGTGTAGGCTTTGCTGCTTCAATGGCACAAATTATTGCTGTGCGAGTTTGGCCTTCATCTACTTATACTAGGATCACTTTAGAATCCAATATTAGTTTAAAATACAAGCATTTTTTATTGAGTAACCCCGAAAGAATCGCAATTGATATTAGTGATGTCAATTTAAATACAACATTAAAAAATATTTCTTCAAAAGTTTTAAAAAACGATCCTTATATTAAATCGATACGTGTTGTTCAACGCGATCCCAAAACGGTTAGAATACTGATCGAATTAAAACAAGGCGTCCAACCAAACACTTTTACTTTATCGCCAATAGCGAAATTTAAGCATCGTTTGGTAATGGATCTTTATCCATCTAAACCCGCTTCAACTTCCGATGCCGATCCTTTACTTGCTCTTTTAGAAGAGTATAAATCTGGAAACCTTAATAAAAAACAATCTGAAATAAAAACACCAGCTAATAAAAAGAAAAACGCGCCAATTGTTGTTATGTTAGATCCAGGGCACGGCGGAGAAGATCCCGGTGCTATAGGCTATAATAAAACCCGTGAAAAAGATATTGTTTTACAAATTGCACGTCGCACTTACAATTTGCTAAAAAAAGAGCCCAACATAAAAGTTTATATGACGCGTAATGAAGATGTGTTTATACCTTTAAAAGTACGAGTAGCTAAAGCACGATCTTTACATGCAGATCTTTTTATTTCTATCCATGCTGATGCATTTGCTAATCGTTCAGTTGGCGGATCTTCTGTTTTTGCATTATCAACACGTGGTGCAAGTAGTTCCGCAGCAAGCTATCTGGCACAAACCCAAAATGAAGCCGATCAAATTGGGGGGGTAAGTCGTAGCGGCGATAAATATTTGGACAATACCATTTTAGATTTAGTGCAAAAAACGACATTAAATAATGGAGTTTTACTGGGCAATTCTATTTTAAGCCGAATGAAGAAGATTAATAAGCTGCATAAACCTTCTCTTGAAAAAGCAGGATTTGCGGTACTAAAAGCACCAGATATCCCGTCTGTTTTAGTAGAAACTGCCTTTATTAGTAATACTACCGAAGAAAAGAAATTAAGAACAGCAGCTTTTCAAAATCAAGTATCTAAGGCAATTGTTGATGGTATAAAAGCCTACCTAAAAAAACGTAAAAATTAACCTTGTAAAGATGTTTAAAATTATGTAGACACTTTAGTATAAAGCTACTTAATAATAACTAAACATCTTTCAGCATTTAATTCAGGTATAGTTAATTTAATATTTTGTTTAAGCGTAAAACCATTAGGAATGGAATCAATATCACTTCCCTTTAATGCATAAAAAAGCCCTTGCTCATTAGGAAGGTGTTTACACCAACTTAGCATATCTTGTAAAGAGGCAAATGCACGACTGATAACCCCATCAAATTTTTTTGCAGTGTACTCTTCAATACGACTTTGCACAGGATTTATGTTTGTTAATTTTAATTCAAACTGTACCTGCTTTAAAAAGCGAATACGCTTGCCTAAGCTATCAACTAAATCAAATTGTTTTTCAGGATTAATAATCGCTAATGGAACACCTGGTAAACCAGGACCTGTTCCTACATCAATAAAGCTTTTACCTGTTAAATAAGGCGATACAATTAAGCTATCGATAATATGCTTTACTAACATGTCATTAGGATCGCGGATCGCCGTTAAGTTATAAGCCTTGTTCCATTTGTTGAGCATTTCAACATAATGGATCAATAGATCTATTTGTGATTCATTGATCAAAAGATCCGTTTGATCAATGAGATTAATAAGTTTCTTTTTTAACATAATTCTTCTTTTTTAAATAAACCAACAACATTGAAATAGCAGCTGGCGTAATACCAGAAATACGCGACGCTTGCCCAATAGAAACAGGCTTGTGTTGTTTTAATTTAGCCACAACTTCATTCGATAATCCAGATATTTCGGCATAATCAATATGTTCAGGAATAATTGTTTGTTCATTGCGTTTTTGACGTTCAATTTCTTCAATTTGCAATTTAATATAACCGTCATATTTAACTTGAATTTCAACCTGTTCTGCAGCTTGTGCATCTGATAATCCAGGTGAAAATAAAGAAAGCGTTTTCAATGTGTTATAACTCATTTCTGGTCGCTTAAGTAACTCTTCACCATTAGCTTCTTTGGTTAAATTAGCGCTTAAAACAGCATTGACTTCATCAATCGTTTCAATATGAGGATGTACCCAAATATCGCGTAAACGCGCTCTCTCTTGCTCGATTGCTTCAAATTTTTCGTTAAAGCGCTGCCAACGATAATCATCAACCATCCCTAGCTTACGACCTATTTCTGTTAAACGAATATCAGCATTATCTTCACGTAACATTAAACGATATTCAGCACGCGAGGTAAACATGCGATAAGGTTCGTTAGTACCAAGAGTACAAAGATCGTCAACTAACACACCTAAATAAGCTTGATCGCGACTTGGATACCATTGATCTTGATCAAAAACAAAACGCGCTGCATTTAAGCCAGCAAGCATACCTTGTGCAGCAGCTTCTTCATAGCCTGTTGTACCATTGATCTGTCCCGCTAAAAATAGCCCTTTGATCACTTTGCTTTCCAGTGTTGGCTTAAGATCCCTTGGATCAAAATAATCATATTCGATCGCATAACCAGGTCTTACAATGTTGGCATTTTCTAATCCTTTCATGCTACGTACAAATGCGAGTTGTACATCAAACGGTAAGCTTGTTGAGATCCCATTTGGATAGATTTCATTACTGTCTAATCCTTCAGGCTCTAAATAGATCTGATGCGAATTTCGATCAGCAAAGCGCATTATTTTATCTTCAATTGATGGGCAATATCTAGGTCCTACACCTTCAATTACCCCGGTATACATAGGACTACGATCTAAGCTGTTTCGAATGATCTCGTGGGTTGTTTCGTTAGTACTTGTTATATAACAAGGGATCTGTTTAGGATGCTCACTTGCATTACCTAAAAATGAAAATACGGGTACTGGATCATCACCATATTGAGTGCCTAGTTTTGAAAAATCAATTGTTCTCGCATCAATTCGTGGTGGCGTACCTGTTTTTAGTCGTCCCATTCTAAAAGGATATTGGTGTAATGATTTTGATAAACCTATTGATGCCGGATCCCCTGTGCGACCACCACTATAATTATCAAGTCCTATATGAATTTTTCCATCTAAAAAAGTACCTGTTGTTAAAACAACAGCTTTAGCTTTAAATGAAATGCCCATTTGTGTTTTGACACCTGTTATTTGATCGTTTTCAATGATCACGTCTTCAACAGATTGTTGAAAGAGCATTAAATTTTCTTGATTTTCAAGAGTAGTGCGGATCACTTTACGGTACAGTGATCTGTCTGCTTGTGCTCTCGTTGCTCTCACAGCAGGTCCTTTACTACTGTTTAAGATCCTAAATTGGATCCCTGCATGATCAATAGCATGTGCCATTAGACCACCCATAGCATCAATTTCTTTTACCAAATGACCTTTACCTATACCGCCGATAGCAGGATTACAGGACATTTGTCCTAATGTATTGATATTATGGGTTAAAAGCAGTGTTTTTCGTCCCATTCTCGCTGATGCCATTGCGGCTTCTGTTCCTGCATGACCACCACCAACAACGATGACATCAAAAAGATCTGGATAAAACATAAAAAAGCCTCGTATTTATTTGTGTATAGATGATCGCTAATTTAGATCCTGTGATCTAGTTATTTAGCGTAGGGAATTTTACTCATCTTTTCGATTACGTCAAATGATCTATTTCGATCGCGATCTAAATTAAATAAGATCTTTTAGATGATCTTTTATTTTTATTATTATTAAATAGGATCCTTTTTGTTGATAACTTATTTTTATAGATATTTTATAAGATCTTATTTGTGATCTAATTCTGTGAATTGATCGGATCTTTTTTTGTGTATACTTTTTTATAACTACTAAATTTATCCACAGATGTTTTTTTGAATTAAGTTATTAATGCGATTATAACAGCTTGTGATCCTAATTTATCACAGAGTTATCCACAAAAAAATAAGTTCGTTTGCTTGAATTTTATACTTATACCGATGATCTATTTTAAAATATCTAATAGGATCAGTTGAAAAGATCAATGTGCGATCAAGACATACTAGTATAAAACTTTTCTATAACATTTAATCTAAAATAATCGTTCACATATGGTGGTATCACCTACTGAGCCTGTTTTACCTTATTGGAAAAAGGAATTGCTAGTGCAATTTATCTTGGTTGAATAGACGATTGTCTTTTTCTATTAGGTGGTAAGGTAGCTGTGATTGCAAAAGATCTTTATGAACTTTATGCGTTAAGCCTGATGATCGAATAGCAAAACTAGCAGAGAATATATGTAAAATACCTAATTAAAAAATAGCCAAAATAAATTTAAGGCTGTTTACAAATAAAAAGTACGAAAACTAAAGCAACAAAAAACGCCTAGCCATAATATAAAACCAGTTAGAAAATATTTTTCATATAAATATAAGCTAATTTATTATTAAAAAATAAATTTAGTATAGTCATTTTTTTGTGGGTAAGATGGTTAAACTATTTTATAATAAGCAAATTATATTTATATGACTAGA
Source organism: Gilliamella sp. Nev3-1 (assembly GCF_001690435.1). Classification (NCBI taxonomy): domain Bacteria; kingdom Pseudomonadati; phylum Pseudomonadota; class Gammaproteobacteria; order Orbales; family Orbaceae; genus Gilliamella; species Gilliamella sp. Nev3-1. Next base: position 124,047 of record NZ_LZHN01000004.1, read on the forward strand.
GGGGTTTGATTTAGCCTTAGTTTCTCTATTAAAAAGTAGATTAACCTGTTTTTGTGCAATTAAAGTACATATTAAATAATTTATGGGGCAGGATATTTTTCTTTTCTATAAAAGTGATTGATTTTTGTAAAAGCAAATTTATACTTAACATAATTGTATTTTTATTACGAGGTTATTTTATTACTCTTTCGCAGTTGCCTTTACCTTTTTCATTACCCAATAATGAAACTTTTGATAGTTTTTATGTAGGCGATAATCGATTATTGTCTGATTCATTGCAATCCTTATTAGGTAAAGAGGGGTTTAATATCTTTTATATATGGTCGGTTAGCGCTGCGGGTCGAACGCACCTTTTACACGCATCAAGCCAAAACAAATTAGCTAGTTATATCCCGTTGAAGCAATATTATCATTTAGTACCTGAAATTTTACAGGGGTTAGATAATTATGATTTAGTCTGTTTAGATGATATTGATGCAATAGCAGGCCATAGGGATTGGGAAGAGGCTATTTTTGATTTATTTAATCGTTTGACTGAAAAAAATGTGAGTAAATTACTGATAACAGCAAGTGCACCTCCTAAACAAATTTCTTTTATATTACCTGATTTGGTTTCTCGGTTATCTTGGGGACAAGTTTATCAATTAAAAGAACTTAGTGACGATGATAAGCTTAAAGCTTTACAATTAAGAGCACAATTAAGTGGTTTTGAATTATCAACAGAAGTTGGGTTATTTTTATTAAAACGTGTTAACCGTGATATGCGCACATTGTTTTCTTTGTTAGAAAAGTTTGAAGTCGCAACGCTTGCACAACAACGAAAATTAACTATTCCTTTTATTAAACATATTTTGGATTTGTAATATGAATGAAAAACCTGAAGCTATCGTTTTTTTTGATTTAGATGGCACACTATTTAATAGTCAGATTGATATATTACCTAGTTCTATTGAAGCTATAAAAAAGTTAAAACAAAATAATATTACCCCAATGATAGCAACAGGCCGAACACCTTGTGAAGTTATTAATTTAATGAAAAGGACTCAGATTGATTCCATTGTTGGTATGAATGGGCAGGTTGTTTTATATAAAGGTGAAAAAGTTTTTACAAATGATATTGATAAAGAGGTGATAGCTAGAATATATCAATATTCTAAACAAAAAATGAATATTCCTTTATCTTTTTATAATGATGAATTGATGCGTGTATCAGCCCATAGTCAACCGGCTGAGAAGTTTTATCATTACCTTAAGCAACCCGTCCCTCCCGTTGATGATCAGATTTATTTAAAAGAACCTATCCAGATGTTGTTATTATTGTGTGAGGAAGGTGAATTGCATTATCGTGATGTTTTTCCTGAGCTAACTTTTATTCGTAATACGCCTTACTGTGTTGATGTTTTTAATCATGGAGGATCTAAAGGTTATGGTATTACTCAGTTGCTTCAAACTAAGGGATTTTCTGATGTACCAACTTATGCATTTGGTGATGGTATGAATGATTTTGAAATGTTCTTAACTGTTGATCACCCTATTGCTATGGGGAATGCTGTTGATACGTTAAAAGATAAAGCTGAATATATAACAGATACTAACAATAATGATGGGATAGCAAAAGCATTACAAAAATTTGGATTGATTTAATTAACTTTCATCTATTTTTTAGTTTATTGATAAATAACCCCCAAACAAACCGCTTGGTTTGCGCCAGTTACTTCAGGAATATTGGAGGGAAGATTATTGATTTTACAATAAGCAAGCCAAGCAAAAGCGATTGCTTCCATATCATCACCGTTTATGCCTTTTGTGTCTGTGGTTAATACTGACCATAAAGGTAATAATACCGATAATCTTTGCATGATAAGCGGGTTTTTCGCTCCCCCACCGCAAACTAAAAGTTCACAAGGTAACGTGCTTTGTATCTTTAATTTATTAATTTCATTGGCAATGGATAAAGCGGTAAATTCAACCAGTGTTGCTTGAATATCTTGTGCTTTTAAATGTGTTCCTGCTAATTTTTTATGTAGCCACGGTAAGTTAAACAGCTCCCGTCCGGTACTTTTGGGAGCGGGCATTTGAAAATAGTCTTCTTTATATAAAAGGTTTAATAAGTCTTGATTTATTTTACCTGTTTTTGCCCATAATCCATTTTTATCATAGTTTTTTCCTAAATGCTGCTTTATCCAACCGTCAAGTAACACATTACCTGGGCCTGTGTCATATCCAATAACTGTATGATTAGGAATTAGTACTGAAATATTACTTATTCCGCCTATATTTAATATTACGCGATTTATATGTTTATTTTGCAATATAGCTTTATGGAAAGCTGGAACGAGTGGTGCGCCTTGCCCACCATAAGCCATATCTTTACGGCGAAAATCAGCAATAGTCGTAATGCCTGTTTTTGCGGCAATAATATTGGCATCGCCAATTTGTAGGGTAAATGGATTGTTACTGTTTGGTGCATGATAAATTGTTTGTCCATGACAGCCAATGGCTTTAATTTGTTTTTTATCTATCTTATTATTTTCTAAAAAGTTATTTATACTATTGGCAAAAAGTTTACCAAGCTTGTGATCTATTTCACCTAAATTTTGTAATGAGGTTTGCTTGGTTTCACACAATGTTAGTAAATGCTGTTTTAAATTGCTGGGTATTGGATAGCATGCACTTGCTATTGATTTAACTTTTTTTTCGGTAATATTCACTAAAGCTATATCAATTCCATCCATGCTGGTACCGGACATCACACCTATATATAAATTTTGCATAACGTTATCCTTGCCGAAAAATTTGACCTGTTTTAATGTCTTTTATTTGTGATGGCTGTGAACGGTGACCTGTTTCACCATCTAAAATAGGGAAATCTGGACCAAACTGTTTGGCAACTTCGATAGCTGTTTTACAAGGAGGATGAGCAGAAATGTTAGCACTAGTTGAAACTATTGGTTTGCCATAAAGATCACAAAGTTTACAAACGACAGGATGATTTGTGACCCGTATAGCAATAGAATCGAATTTACCGGTCAAAAAATATGGTGTATTTTTATTTTTAGGGAAAACCCAAGTAATGGGCTCAGACCAATTAGTAAGGGCTAACTTTTTTTGTTCGTTGGTGATAGTTGATTCATCTATATAAGGTATTAGTTGTTGGTAATGGCTAGCAATTAGAATCAACCCCTTATCTATTGATCGCTGTTTTAGTTGTAATAGTTTTAATACCGCTGATTCGCAATTGGGATCACAGCCTAGACCAAAAACAGCTTCAGTTGGGTAAGCAATCACCTCACCATTTTTTAAACAATTATTGATTTGCGATAGCGTTAATAAATTAGCCATTAAATTTAAATACAATCAGATTACAGTTAATATTTATATTAAACCTCAGTTTTAGGTTTGGCAAATGGGTATTATTTAGTTTTTAAACACCGCTAATGGTAAGCTTAATGTGCTGTTGTTATTCCCAATTTATCTGTGGGAAATAGCTAGCAGTTAGTTCAACAACTTGTTGCATATTGATAATTTTAAGCCTTGAATCGATAATATCATTTAGCCCACGAGCTTGAATATCGCTGTTGATGATATAACAATGCGTCGTTTTACTGATAATATCATTTAATAATGGGTTGTTTTTGATAGCTAGAACAACCCCATTTTGCCAAAATAATATGGCATCTTGAGCGGATATTTGTTGTGGATCTAGAGCTAATGGATTTGCTGTTGAAATAGTATGTAACATTATTTTTCACATTTTTACAATGAAACGTAGGTTTTCCTGTAAGTTTTTTACAAAATCTAGGTTATCTTGTTTAGTACATCTTTAATGGTTATTAGTATATAATAAGAGATCATTATTGAGCAAAGAATTCATCATGAAACCGATTATTTTAACCAATGAGCACCAAACGATTTTGTTTGGTAGCAAACTTGCCAAACAGTGTTTAAACTATTTGTCTAAGCATGATGATACAATTGTTATCCATTTAATTGGCGATCTTGGCGCAGGAAAAACAACTTTTAGTCGCGGTTTTTTACAACAATTAGGCCATAAAGGTAACGTAAAAAGCCCAACTTATACATTAGTAGAACCCTATCATTTTGATAATTTTTCAGTTTATCATTTTGATTTGTATCGGCTTTGTGACCCTGAAGAATTAGAGTTTATGGGCATTCGTGAATATTTTGTTTCTCGATCGATTTGTTTAATTGAGTGGCCTGAGCGAGCAGGCGGTATCTTGCCTAATGTTGATCTCGAAATTCATTTAGCTTATTTAGCGCTTGAACGCACTGCTTGTGTACAAGCAAAAAGCGAAAAAGGCCAAGTGATTCTTAATTTATCACAATAAAAATAAACAATTAAAAGACAATGAAAAAACTACTTATTTTTTTTATGTTAGTACTGCTTTGTAGCTCTGCTTATGCAACCAAAGTTGTGATTGCTGTTGACGCGGGGCATGGCGGTAAAGATTCGGGCGCAATAGGACAAAATAAGTTATATGAAAAAGCAGTTACGCTTTCAATTGCTAAAAAACTGACCAACTTATTAAATAAAGATACTAATTTTAAAGGTGTACTGACTCGTGACAGTGATAATTTTATTTCTGTCTCGCAACGTTCAGAAATTGCTCGTAAAAATAAAGCTAATTTATTAGTTTCAGTTCATGCTGATGCTGCGCCAAATAGGAATGCAACGGGGGCTTCAATTTGGGTATTGTCAACTCAGCGTGCAGATACAGAGCTAGGGCGTTGGCTTGAAAAAGGTGAAAAACAGTCTCAATTACTAGGTGGTGCTGGTGATGCACTTAGTGATGATCATGATCCTCATTTAAGCCAAGCAGTATTAGATCTACAGTTTTCTTATTCTCAACAAGTGGGATATCAGTTAGCAATGCAAGTCTTAAAAGCGATGAAAGGAACAATACCATTGCATAAATCTGTTCCAGAACATGCAAGTTTAGGTGTATTACGTTCGCCAGATATTCCATCAATTTTAGTTGAAGTTGGCTTTATCTCTAACGAGGATGAAGAAAGACTACTAAGTAATAATGCCCACCAAGAGAAAATCGCTAACGCTATTTATCAAGGCATCAAAAATTATATTAAACAAAATCCAAAATTTGGAGAACAGCATTAATGGCAATTCATATTTTATCGCCGCAATTAGCTAACCAAATTGCTGCAGGTGAAGTAGTAGAACGTCCAGCGTCAGTTATTAAGGAGTTAGTTGAAAATAGTCTTGATGCGGGTAGTACTCAAATTGATATTGACCTTGAGCAAGGTGGCTGTAAATTAATCCGTATTCGTGATAATGGTTGTGGCATTGCTAAAGATGAATTAGCGCTGGCGCTTGCTCGTCATGCGACAAGTAAAATCAGTAAATTAGATGATTTAGATGCTATTATTAGTCTTGGATTTCGTGGGGAAGCGCTTGCAAGTATAAGCTCGGTGGCTCGATTAACATTAACTTCACGTACTGTTGAACAATCCGAAGCATGGCAAGTTTATGCAGAGGGGCGTGATATGAAACCGATCATTAAACCTGCTGCCCATCCTGTAGGATCGACTGTCGAAGTACTTGATCTGTTTTATAATACACCGGCAAGACGTCGTTTTTTAAAAACAGAAAAAACTGAGTTTATGCATATCGAAGAGTTTGTTCGGCGTATTGCACTTGCACGACCTGATGTTACCTTTAATTTACAACATAATGGTAAATTGGTTAAGCAGTATCGTTCATCCACCCTTGAAAAAAGAGTCGAATTGGTGTGCGGGCGTGCATTTATGCAAAAAGCTGTCAAATTAGATTGGCAGCATGATGATTTACTCATTCAAGGTTGGGTCACCAGTAGTGAAAGTAGTGATTTGCAGTATTTTTATGTTAATGGGCGAGTCATCAAAGATAAATTACTTAATCATGCACTGCGTCAGGCTTACATCAGTCGTACTAATGAACAACAAAGCTATGTGGTGTTTTTACAGATAGATCCAAAACAAGTTGATGTTAATGTTCATCCAGCTAAGCATGAAGTGCGTTTTCATGAAGCAAGGCTTGTTCATGATTTTGTTTATCAAGCTATTGTAATGGCGCTTGGGTCAAATTTAACCGAAGTGGAAGAAAAAGTAACAATACCTCCTAATAGGCAAGCAGCTGGTGATAATATCTTTAACCAACAAACAGCACCAAAAATTTATCAAGCAAGTAGCCAGTTATCGAAAAAACCAAGCAATTATGCAAAAGAAAATGCGTTGTATGGTCAGTTGGTGAATGTTGATCTTGCTCAAGATGTGGAAAAATCGGAGCCGAAAAAAACGCTTTTATCGACAGAAGAACATGAAGTAACTGAGCCACAAAAAGCGGTTATCGAAGCTTTATTTCCTAAGCGAAATATACCATTACAATCATTACAACAACAGCTTGATAACTCATCATTAGTACAATTTGGTCGGGTGTTAACTGTTATTCAGCCCGATATAGCATTGCTTGAAAAGTTTGAAGATAATCAACAAAAACTCATTTTAATGAAATTGCCAATTGCGCAGCAAAAAGTTGTTGCAATTAAATTATTATCGCAAGACTCTGAGAAATTGCTTATTCCATTAACAATTTTAATTAATCATAAAGAGCAACAAATTGTATCTACTTATCAATCTCAGTTAAATTTTTTAGGTTTTGAGTTTTATATTGATAAAGCTAAATTGTATTTACAAAACGTGCCTAAAATGTTGCGAGCAATGAACTGGCAACAAATTTTACCTGCTTTAATTAGTTTTATCTCACCATCGGAAAAGGAAGTATTCAATCCAACTCAAATTGCTGCTTGGTTAGCTAACCAGTACTGTGATAGTTGTACTGAGATTTGGGGAGGATCTAAGGTAATTCAATTATTAGCACAGTTAGAGCAGATAGATATTAATTTGTTACAACAAGAATCATTTTTATATCCAATAGATATGCAATCTCTAACTCAATCAATTTTACTATGACTAAACCGAAAATTATTTCATTAATGGGACCAACGGCATCGGGTAAAACCGCATTTGCTATGGCGCTCTATGATCGTTATCCAATTGATATTATTAGTGTCGATTCAGCACTTATTTATCGTGGCATGAATATTGGAACAGCAAAACCAACTCAAGAAGAGCAACAAAAATACCCGCATAAACTAATTGATATTTGTGATCCAGCAGAGAGCTACTCAGCAGCAAATTTTAGGCATGATGCCATTGTTGAAATTGAAAAAACCTTAAAAGAAGGTCGGATTCCATTGTTAGTTGGTGGAACAATGCTTTACTTTAAGGCTTTGATTGAAGGCCTTTCACCGCTGCCAGCGGCCAATAGTGCAATTCGTGAGCAAATAGAGGAAAAAGCCAATAAATTAGGTTGGCAATCTATTCACGAAGAGTTAAAAAAAGTTGATCCTGTTTCGGCTGAACGAATTCATCCTAATGATCCACAGCGTCTTAATCGTGCTTTAGAAGTCTATTTAATTTCAGGTAAAAGTTTAACTGAGCTTACACAAGAAAGTGGTGAGGCATTGCCATATAATATTATGCAGTTCGCTATTATGCCGCAAGATAGGGCACAATTACATGAGCGTATTGAGCAGCGTTTTTTACAGATGTTAGATCAAGGATTTGAGAATGAAGTAAAAGCGCTTATGCAACGATCTGATTTGCATTTAAATTTGCCCGCTATCCGTTGTGTCGGCTATCGGCAAATGTGGGAATATTTAAATGGTGATATAAGTTATGATGAAATGATATTTAAAGGTATTTGTGCTACACGACAATTAGCGAAAAGACAAATCACTTGGCTTCGTGGTTGGAAGCAACCTATTACATGGTTAAATAATGATAATATGGATTCAATTTTCCAAAAAATATTATGATTAGTAATCTTCATAGTGGTTTATAGTATATAATTGTAACATAGATAAATTTATGCAAAAAAATTATCTATTTTTTGTGTTTTTTTTTATATTTTTGGTTTAAATTTATTAAAAATTTAGTTATTTGTGCATAAATTTTATATGATTGGTTCAAGAGAAGTGCTTTTTATGTTATTTTGGTAGATACTAGATGTATCTGAAATAGTATGTAAAAATACATTGATTATTTATAAGTGTATTTATTTTATCTTCATATAATTACTTTTTAAAGGATAAACTTATGTCAAAAGGGCAGTCATTACAAGATCCTTATTTAAATTTGCTTCGTCGAGAGCATATTCCTGTATCAATCTATTTAGTTAATGGTATTAAGCTACAAGGGCAAATTGAATCATTCGATCAGTTTGTTATTTTGCTAAAAAATACTGTAAGCCAAATGGTATATAAACATGCCATTTCGACGGTCGTACCTTCTAGACCTATTTCTGGACTCGTATCTCAGCCTGAAGAGGGAAGTGAAAGCTGATATTTCAGTGGAGATTCTGATTGTTTGAGCGATATAAAGGCGGTGAGACTGCCTTATTAGTCCATGTATTTTTCCCTCAAGAAAGTAATATTGAGGATCTTAAAGAGTTTGAAGTATTAGTTTCTTCTGCTCAAATAGAGATTCTCGATATTGTGACGACCTCAAGAAAATCGCCACAAGCCAAATATTTCATTGGTGAAGGTAAAGCACAAGAAATAGCTGAAAAAGTTAAACAACTTGGTGCTTCTGTTATTTTAGTCAATCATACTTTAACACCTTCTCAAGAGCGTAACTTAGAACAACTATGTAAATGCCGAGTTGTGGATAGAACAGGATTGATTCTTGATATTTTTGCCCAACGAGCTAGAACGCATGAAGGTAAATTGCAAGTTGAGCTAGCCCAGTTACAACATCTTTCGACACGATTAGTGCGAGGTTGGACTCATCTAGAACGGCAAAAAGGTGGTATTGGCTTACGTGGCCCTGGTGAAACTCAATTAGAAACTGATAGACGATTGATTCGCCAGCGTATTCAGTTAATTTTATCAAGGTTGGCTAAAGTTGAAAAACAGCGAAATCAAAATCGCCAATCAAGAAATAAAGCTGATCTATCAACAATATCTTTAGTTGGTTACACGAATGCCGGAAAATCGACACTATTTAATGCCTTAACAAAGGCTGATGTATATGCTGCTAATCAGTTATTTGCTACACTCGATCCAACGCTGCGACGAATCGTTGTTGATGATGTTGGTGAAGTTGTTTTAGCGGATACGGTCGGTTTTATTCGTCACTTGCCACATGATCTTATTGCGGCTTTTAAAGCAACACTACTTGAAACTCAAGAAGCCACTTTATTATTACATGTTGTTGACGCAGCGGATCCTAATTTATTGGATAATATGCATGCTGTTGATGAAGTCTTGCTTGAAATTGATGCTCACGAAATACCAACATTACTCGTTATGAACAAAATCGATTTAATTGAGGGTAAACAACCAGGTATTGATCGAGATGAAAATGGTATGCCAATTCGAGTTTGGGTTTCTGCACAAAATGGTTTAGGATTAGATCAATTATTTATTGCTTTGAAAGAAAGATTAGCTAAGCAAATTCAAGTTTGCCATTTAAGCTTGCCAGCTTGCTTAGCAAAACTAAGGAGCCGTTTATATCAGTTAAATGCGGTTGAACATGAACTTATTAATGAGGATGGTAGTTTTCATTTAGATGTGAGAATTCCCTCTATTGAATGGAATCGCCTCTGTAAACAAGAACCAGATCTGTTATACTTAATCAATAAGCAAAATAATAACTAATTGTTAAATGGAGTATATAATATATGGCGTGGAATCAGCCCGGAAATAACGGACAAGATAATGATCCATGGGGAGGCAATAACAAAAAAACACCCAATAATTCATTAGGTGATTTATTTGATAAAATTAAAGACCTCTTAAAGAAAAGTAATTCAGGTAACCATAATAACGGTTCATCAGGCATTAAATTACCGATGGATGCGTCGAAAATTGTTGGTGCTATAATAATTGTTCTTGCTCTTATTTGGGGAGGGAATGGGTTTTACACTATTAATCAAAGCGAACGTGGTGTTATTACCCGATTTGGTCAAGTTCAGCCCGAAATTATTCAACCTGGATTAAATTGGAGTCCACCATTAATAGACAAAGTGTATAAAGTTGATACACAAGGTACGCACAATTTTAATGTAAATGGGTTTATGATAACAACAGATCAAAATTTGGTCTTTGTTGAGATGAATGTACAATATCGTATCAACGATCCTATAAAATATTTATTTAAAGTCACTAATGTTAAAGACAGTCTACAACAAGCTGCAGATAGTGCTTTACGCACAGAAGTAGGCAGCTCAAGTATGGATGATATTTTAACTGATGGGCGTTCCGCATTAGAAACTCGCACTAAAGATGAGTTGGTTAATGTGATTAATCATTATGATATGGGAATTAGTATAGTGGATCTTAATTTCCAATCAGCTCGTCCTCCTGAAGCTGTACAAGAAGCTTTTAACGATGCAATGAATGCTCAAGAAGATAAAAAGCGTGAAATAAATAGAGCGGCTGCTGAAAAAGTTAAGCAAGTTCAACAAGCAGAAGGTCGTTCTGCAAGAATTCTAGCAGATGCAAATGCTTATAAAGTTAAAGTAGAACTTGAAGCTGCTGGTGATGTCGCTCGTTTTGAAAAAATCTTACCACAATATAAGGCTGCACCAGAAATTACTAAAGAACGCTTATATATTGAAACTATGGAAAGAGTATTGGCTAAAACGAAAAAAATTTTGGTTAATGATAAAAGCGGAAATTTAATGGTATTACCTCTAGAGCAACTATTGAAAGATACAAATGAAAAGCATTCTGAACCAACGATGTTATTAAATGAAAATAGTGAATATAATTCTAATATGGTGCTCTCTTCTGAAACAATAAAACATCAACCTCAGACGACACAAGAATTATCAAAAGAGGTTAATAGTAATACAAATAATACCATTAGCACCAGCAATAGTACGCGAACTGCGCGATTTATGGGAAGGTAAGGAGAAAGTATGCGCAAATTATTGATTCCTATAATATTTATTTTAATTGGTGTGTTTTTTTCTAGTGCTTATGTTATTGAAGAAGGAACTAGGGGTATAGTTTTACGATTTAATAAAATTATAAGATTATCAGATCCTGGATTACATTTTAAAATCCCTGGGATGGATAATGTAAAAGTTGTTGATTCTAAAATTCAAACAACAAATAGTTCTGATAATGTTGGTAAGGAACAAAAGTTTATAACACGTGAAAATAAAGATTTAGTTATTGATTATTTTGTACAATGGAAGATTGTTGATTTTAATCGGTACTATGAAACTATTGCGGGCGGTAATAGTGTTGAAAACCTATTGCTTGCTCGGTTAAATGGCCGTTTAAGAGCCGAAGTTGGTAAATTAGATATCGTTGATATTATTAATGACACCAATAATAACTCTCGCAATTCTATTATGACACGTGTAAAAGATGCTTTAAATGGCACAGCACAAGAAGCGGTCAAAAGTGAATCTATTGAAGAGACTATTAGCGAGGTTGAAAAAGATTCTGAAAATAATAAAACTAGTATGAGATCTTTTGGTGTTGAAGTCATTGATGTCCGTATAAAGAAAGTTAATTTTCCTCAGGAAATATCTAATTCAATTTATGAAAAAATGAAAGCAGCTCGGAAAGTTGTCGCGCAAAACCAACGTTTCCAAGGGGTTAAAAAGGCTGATGAAATACGAGCAGAGACTACACTAGAAGTTACAAAGATTTTATCTGAAGCTGAACGCCAATCTCGATCTATTCGTGGTGAAGGTGATGCAAATGCAGCTAAACTTTATGCCGATGCTTTTGGTAAAGATATGGAGTTTTTTAGTTTTATTCGTAGTTTAAAAGCTTACGAACAAAGCTTTACAGGTCATGATATTTTGGTCATTAGTCCTGATAGTCAATTTTTTCAATATATGAAATTAAAATCTAATAAATAACAGAATGAGATAAATAATCTATGAGTAATAATGTTGTTGTGCTAGGAACACAATGGGGTGATGAAGGCAAAGGTAAAGTTGTTGATTTACTCACAGAAAAAGCAAAATATGTTGTTCGTTATCAAGGTGGGCATAATGCTGGTCATACATTAGTGATTAATGGTGAAAAAACAGTATTACATTTAATTCCATCAGGAATTTTACGCAATGATGTGATAAGTATTATTGCAAATGGTGTAGTACTTTGCCCTGATGCTTTAATGAAAGAAATGAAAGAGCTAGAAAATAGCGGTATTCCTGTTAAAGACAGGCTCCTTATTTCTGAATCATGTCCTTTAATTTTACCTTACCATATTGCGTTAGACCAAGCTCGGGAAAAAGCCCGTGGTAGCAAAGCAATTGGAACAACAGGGCGTGGTATTGGCCCTGCTTACGAAGACAAAGTAGCTCGGCGCGGGCTTCGAGTTGGTGATTTACGTGATCGCCAAGCTTTCGCTGAAAAATTACAAGAAGTTATGGAGTATCATAATTTTCAATTAGTTAATTACTACAAAGCAGAAGCAGTCGATTATCAAAAAGTTCTAAATGATACATTGGCAATAGCAGATATTTTAGTTTCTATGATTGCTGATATTCCCTCTCTTTTAGAAGATGCACGCAAAAAAGGTGAGAGAATTATGTTTGAAGGTGCACAAGGTACATTACTTGATATCGATCATGGTACTTATCCTTTTGTTACCTCTTCTAATACCACCGCTGGTGGCGTAGCAACGGGATCTGGTTTTGGCCCACGTTACGTTGGCTATGTATTAGGTATTGTTAAAGCTTATTCTACACGAGTTGGTGCTGGTCCATTCCCAACGGAATTATTTGATGAAACAGGAGAGTACCTTTGTAAGCAAGGTAATGAATTTGGGGCAACAACAGGCCGTCGTCGTCGTACAGGATGGCTTGATGCAGTTGCTGTTCGCAAAGCGGTACAACTTAATTCTGTATCTGGATTTTGTTTAACTAAACTCGACGTGCTAGATGGGCTTAAAGAGGTTAAGATCTGCATTGGTTATCAATTACCAAATGGAGATGTGATAAAAAATGCTCCAGCGTCTGCTGAAGAGTGGGGCTTAGTTAAGCCTGTGTATGAGTCAATGCCAGGCTGGAGTGAATCAACTTTTGGTGTTAAAAGTTATGATGCTTTACCACAAGCAGCGAAAGCCTATATAAAACGGATTGAAGAACTAACCGAAACACCAATTGATATTATTTCAACAGGGCCAGATCGAAGTGAAACTATGATTTTACGAGATCCATATTCAGTATAATTTTAAATTGAGAAAAATCGGGATAATTATCCCGATTTTTATTTTAAGCTTATTAATTAAAATACAGTGATATAAATCTATAAGAGAATATTATGGCAAAAATAGGAACACCATTATCATTAAGTGCAACAAAGGTATTACTTTGTGGTGCAGGTGAATTAGCCAAAGAGGTTGTCATTGAATTGCAGCGTTTTGGGTGTGAAGTTATTGCTGTTGATCGTTATGCTAATGCGCCAGCTATGCAAGTTGCACATCGTTCTCATATTATTAATATGCTAGACGGTGATGAGCTTAGAAAAATTATTGAGATAGAAAAACCTAATTATATTGTTCCTGAAATAGAAGCAATAGCCACCGATACTTTATTAGAATTAGAAAAAGAAGGATTTGTAGTTATTCCTACAGCTAAAGCGACGCAATTAACCATGAACCGTGAAGGTATACGTCGTTTAGCCGCAGAAGAACTCAAATTGCCAACTTCACCATATCGTTTTGCATTAAATGAAGCCGAGTATAAGCTTGCAGTTAAAGAAATAGGTTTCCCTTGTTTAGTTAAACCTGTAATGAGTTCTTCGGGAAAAGGGCAATCTTTAGTAAGAAGTGAAGCTGATATTGAATCTTCATGGAAATATGCACAAGAAGGTGGCCGTGCAGGTAGGGGTAAAGTTATTATTGAAGGTTTTGTTGATTTTGATTATGAAATTACGCTATTAACTGTTAGGCATATTAACGGGGTTTTATATTGTGAACCTATTGGCCACCGTCAAGAAAAAGGCGACTATCGAGAATCTTGGCAACCGCAGCAGATGTCAGCTAATGCATTATGTTTAGCTAAAAATATCGCTATGAAGATAACCGAAGCTTTGGGGGGATATGGGGTATTTGGTGTAGAGCTGTTTGTTAAAGGCGATCAGGTTTGGTTTAGTGAAGTATCACCAAGACCACATGATACAGGTATGGTTACATTAATATCACAAAACATCTCAGAGTTTGCATTGCATGCTAGAGCTATTTTAGGATTACCAATACCTTTAATTGAGCAATATGGTCCAAGTGCATCAGCGGTATTGTTAGCAAATGGTAACTCTGATCACATTACTTTTTCTAATTTGGACAAAGTATTAAATGTTCCAGGTACTGATTTACGCTTATTTGGTAAATCTGAAGTTAACGGAATAAGACGAATGGGAGTTGCTTTAGCTAAAGCAGCAACAGTAGAAGAAGCAATTAAAAAAGCGGTTAATGCAATTAATCAGCTAAAAATAACCTTCTAACCTTGTATTTTGACTAAAAAATATTCATTTGAAATGAAAAGAAAGAATTTTATGAAATAGGGGGTTGACGTGGGCAAGTGAAATGCGTAACATACTCAACCCTTGAGACAGCGAAGTAAATTAACGAAAAGTTAGTTGATTTAAAAAGGCTGTCAGCTCTTTAAAAAGAAGAAACAGACAATCTGTGTGGGCACTTGCGAGACGAAGAATGAAAAGTCTATGGACTTAAAAATTAAGTCTTGATAAGTGACACTGAAGATTCATTTGAATATGTCAGAGACAGTTATTGAGCATCAAACTTTAAATTGAAGAGTTTGATCATGGCTCAGATTGAACGCTGGCGGCAGGCTTAACACATGCAAGTCGAACGGTAACATGAGTGCTTGCACTTGATGACGAGTGGCGGACGGGTGAGTAAAGTATGGGGATCTGCCGAATGGAGGGGGACAACAGTTGGAAACGACTGCTAATACCGCATAAAGTTGAGAGACCAAAGCATGGGACCTTTGGGCCATGCGCCATTTGATGAACCCATATGGGATTAGCTAGTAGGTGGGGTAAAGGCTCACCTAGGCGACGATCTCTAGCTGGTCTGAGAGGATGGCCAGCCACACTGGAACTGAGACACGGTCCAGACTCCTACGGGAGGCAGCAGTGGGGAATATTGCACAATGGGGGGAACCCTGATGCAGCCATGCCGCGTGTATGAAGAAGGCCTTCGGGTTGTAAAGTACTTTCGGTGATGAGGAAGGTGTTGTATCTAATAGGTGCAACAATTGACGTTAATTACAGAAGAAGCACCGGCTAACTCCGTGCCAGCAGCCGCGGTAATACGGAGGGTGCGAGCGTTAATCGGAATGACTGGGCGTAAAGGGCATGTAGGCGGATAATTAAGTTAGGTGTGAAAGCCCTGGGCTCAACCTAGGAATTGCACTTAAAACTGGTTAACTAGAGTATTGTAGAGGAAGGTAGAATTCCACGTGTAGCGGTGAAATGCGTAGAGATGTGGAGGAATACCGGTGGCGAAGGCGGCCTTCTGGACAGATACTGACGCTGAGATGCGAAAGCGTGGGGAGCAAACAGGATTAGATACCCTGGTAGTCCACGCTGTAAACGATGTCGATTTGGAGTTTGTTGCCTAGAGTGATGGGCTCCGAAGCTAACGCGATAAATCGACCGCCTGGGGAGTACGGCCGCAAGGTTAAAACTCAAATGAATTGACGGGGGCCCGCACAAGCGGTGGAGCATGTGGTTTAATTCGATGCAACGCGAAGAACCTTACCTGGTCTTGACATCCACAGAATCCTGTAGAGATATGGGAGTGCCTTCGGGAACTGTGAGACAGGTGCTGCATGGCTGTCGTCAGCTCGTGTTGTGAAATGTTGGGTTAAGTCCCGCAACGAGCGCAACCCTTATCCTTTGTTGCCATCGGTTTGGCCGGGAACTCAAAGGAGACTGCCGTTGATAAAGCGGAGGAAGGTGGGGACGACGTCAAGTCATCATGGCCCTTACGACCAGGGCTACACACGTGCTACAATGGCGTATACAAAGGGAGGCGACCTCGCGAGAGCAAGCGGACCTCATAAAGTACGTCTAAGTCCGGATTGGAGTCTGCAACTCGACTCCATGAAGTCGGAATCGCTAGTAATCGTGAATCAGAATGTCACGGTGAATACGTTCCCGGGCCTTGTACACACCGCCCGTCACACCATGGGAGTGGGTTGCACCAGAAGTAGATAGCTTAACCTTCGGGAGGGCGTTTACCACGGTGTGGTTCATGACTGGGGTGAAGTCGTAACAAGGTAACCGTAGGGGAACCTGCGGTTGGATCACCTCCTTACGAAGAGCTCGTAAGTGTTCACACAGATTGTTTGTTTAGAA
>NZ_LZHN01000005.1:0-2395 GCF_001690435.1 Gilliamella sp. Nev3-1
CGGTGATTGTTTCGGTGTTGAATGCTATCACAGACCGGCATTTACGCTGGGGCTTTCCTAAATGTTTTAATCGTATCAGAAAGCTCGGCTATCAATGGAATCATAAACGGGTATATCGGGTGTATTGTGAATTAAAGCTTAATCTCAGGGTAAAGCGTAAAAAACGCATTCCTCCACGATGCCCGGAAAGGTTATTAGCCCCCAATAAACAAGGTGAATGTTGGTCAATGGATTTTATGAGTGACAGTAGTCGTAATCAACGTCGCTTTAGGACATTCAATGTCATCGATGACTTTAATCGTGAGGCATTAGGTATTGATATTGGTGTGAGTTTACCCGCAGGTAGAGTGACTCGTTATTTGGATAAATTGGCGGAGTATCATGGTTATCCGTTAAAAATACGCGTCGATAATGGACCAGAATTTACAGGAAAAACCTTTATAAACTGGGCTAAATCACATGATATAGCCATTGATTATATCCAGCCCGGTAGCCCTTATGAAAATGGTTATATTGAACGATTTAATCGTACCTATCGTACTGAAGTACTCGATTTATATCTTTTTAACAACTTAGCACAAGCAAGGAGAATAACCGAAGAATGGTTAACGATTTATAACACCGAAAGACCGCATGAGGCATTAAATAACATGACACCGCTCGAATATAAAACATTAAAACAGGCAGCTTAATTTTCTACGTGAGTTGTGTACTAAGTTTGGGGTATTTACATTCACACTTAACGAAATCTAACACTGATATAACTGGATACTGACTTTTATAGGTATTGATTTTAAAAGATGAAGGCGACGATAATTTGATATATTCAAGGTTAATTTGGTTATCAATAAAGTCTGATAATGTAGGTATTTTTTTAAATTGATCCACCAAACAAATTTTTATATAGTTAGTGACATATATAGTTAATTGTGGATAACTCATCAATAGATTGATAGTTTTAGAATTCTCTGGATTTTCAAAATCATCTACTTTGAATACTAGAGAATCTGAATCTGATTGTGATTTGTCCCAAATAGATGCGTCTAGAATTAATGATTGTAAACCTAACCATAATGTAATAAATGAGAAATTATCCAACTTATCATTAAATGGATTTTCAACTGCTCTTAAAGGATGTTGAAAGTTAATATGACCTAATTCTGAACTCCCCAATTTAGAAATTGAGCCAATATACATTCCGTCATAATCAATCAATTGAATAGCTTTTCCATTATCAGACACCATTATATTCCCCATTTGCAGATCTCCATGAGAAATATTATTTTTTCCTAAAAATTCTGATAATTCTTTTATTTTTTTTGATAAATTATTCAATGCAGCCTTATTTTTATAATTTTTTTCTAAAAATTCCCCTAGAGTTTCGCCTTGTGCCCAAGCCATTTTAACTATCGGATAATGATTTCCATTAACACATATGCCATTATTTAAAAAATCAAAGTTAACAAAAAAAGAAGAGTTCAAGGATTTAAGTTTTTGAGAAATAGCTGTGTAACGTTGTAACAACCCTTTTGACTCTTTATGAAAACATCTAACAGCAAATTTAGTACCTTTATTTTCAATAGTGTAGGTTAAAGCAAATCCACCACTTATAGCTAAAGGAACACCTAACCCTGATTTTTTAATATTTCCAAATTTTAAATCATTATCTGATATAAAATTTTGGTGAGATTGAAATACTTGATTATATTGCTCAAAAGTAGGATATGTCATAACCTTAACCAATTAATTTATTTTAAGAATGATTAATGTTGAGTCATCTATTTTCATTTTTTTATTTTTCCGTGCTTCCATTACCTTTGTATAAAAAAACTCATTTAAGTTACTCAAATTGTTTTGTAAATTGAGTATATTTGTTAGATTTGTAGAACTTTTTAATAAATTAAAAGAATTAATAAGCCAATCAGCTAAAGCATCCGTACACAAGAACAAATAGTAATCATTATATTTACTTAAATTTACATACTTAGTGTATTTATCAAAATCAAAAGTGTTAAAGTTTTTCTTAGTTGAAACCAGTTGAGGACAGTTTTTAAAATCAGGAATATCAAAAATTTTCTGATATTCGTATTTATGATTATTCTTACAATTCCTATAAGCCCTTGTCTTTTTTTTCACACGTGATCTTTTCCTTTTTAAATAGTTTTTTGAGGACTTTTTAAATAAAAAAATACAACTATCACCAATACAAGTAATTTTTAAGCTATTTTTAATTTGACTATAATTTACACCTATAAAAGTGGCAAAACTTCCCCTTTGATAAGCCTCAATTTGGGTCCAAGTCATATTATGAATATCATGTTGTTTCGCATAATCTTTCTCGGCTGAAATTAAATATTCGTCAAATGATGAAAAAGTTTTACCAACAAATTTTTGA
>NZ_LZHN01000006.1:0-363 GCF_001690435.1 Gilliamella sp. Nev3-1
AAAAAGTAGAAAATTCTCTATGATAAAAGTAAAAGAGGATTTAATTATGAAAAAAATGACTGAACATCAAATCGTCGCTATTTTAAAAGAAGCTGAAGCAGGTATTCCTGTCAAGGAACTCTGTCGCAAATATGGCATGGGTAATTCAACTTTCTATAAGTGGCGAGAAAAATACGGCGGTATGGAAACGTCGGATATTAAACGCTTAAAGGAGCTGGAGGCTGAAAACTGCAAGCTTAAGCAGATGTTTGCCGAACTGAGCTTAAAATCCCAGCTTCAGGAAGAAATCATAAACAAGCTTTAGTGCCAACAGGGGCACGTAAAACGTGGGCACAGCAACTACAACAAAATCATTCAGTTACT
>NZ_LZHN01000007.1:0-7034 GCF_001690435.1 Gilliamella sp. Nev3-1
GCTAATTTTTTTATTAAACGATTATAATTATTAAACCCCTCGTCCATTGGGTGATGTTTTATTAATAAATAGCTCTTTTCATCAGCAAACAGAGAAAATGAGCGAATAACTCTAAAAATATACGATTTCATTGAATGGTAATGACTATGAACCTGTATTTGGAAATCTTGATTACATTGCAAAGGAAAAATATAGAATGGTTTATAATCATCGTTAATGATATTCTTTATCAACCTAGGTTGGGTTAATTTTGCTTTGAATTTTCTGATTAAAGCCAAGCTCCAACGAGAAGCATAAAAAAGTAACGAAGTCTTCCTATGGTGCACATAATTATAATATTTGTATTTTTTTAATAATATAAAAATATAATATGTAATACTATAATAAACCATTGAGTAAAAATGAGACTTTTCCTTTCTATCATTAATAGGTGTAATTTCAATATTCTGATAAAAATCATGATTTTTAGGCAAAAGAGAAAAACCATTAACTCCATTTTTCTCAAATGTAATATAATGTGGTCTAAAATAGCCTTCTTCAAACACCCAAAACGATAAATTTGAATTAGAATCTACTATTGACTTCGCTATCTTATGATAAATACGGCAATCACCAAAAACAACAATGGCATCAATAGCATTCTGTTGGATATAATTTTCTAAAAATTGAGGAAAAGCGTCAATCGATTCGCAGAAAGAAACGCTATTTCGTGGGTAGAAATGTTCATCACCTCCATTTAAATTTATTTTATAAACATTACAGCCAGACTTCTGTAACCACATTCCTACATTTTTGAAAAAAGGACCTATAGGACCTTGTAACAAGAGTATATTAGTTTTGGTGCTAGCTAGTTCGTATAAATAATGGTTCATTATGTTCTTTTAAAAAATTTTAAGTTATTTTATGCAAAATTAAGATAATCAATTACCCTAGTCTAACATAAAAATATAATTTACTTTATTTTATCACAAATAAAACAAATAATATTAAATTTTTTACTAAAAGAGATAACTTGTACCACCAAATAGCTGCATTAGAAAAGAAAAAGCACGATGATGAAGCTTGTGGTGAAATAGAAACCGCTCATCCAGATTATCTTGGCTCTCAAGATATGTTTTATGTTGGTAATTTAGAGGGTGTCGGTCGGATTTATCAACAGACTTTTATTGATACTTATTCTAAGATTTCGCATTGTAAATTGTCTGTGGCCAAAATGCCAATTACAGCAGCCGATTTACTCAATGACAAGGTCTTACCATTTTATAATGCTCATCATTTGCCAATGCTTCGAATATTAACCGATAGAGGAACGGAGTTTTGTGGCACTATTGAAAAGTATGATTATCAACTTTATCTGGCGATTAATGATATTGACCATACTAAGACAAAATCTATGTCGCCACAAACGAATGGGATCTACGAGCGCTTTCATAAAACTATTTTACATGAGTTTTATATGGTGACATTTCGTAAAAAGCGCTATTCAGATTTAGAAACACGCCAAACAGATCTGGGCAATTGGCTGCATTATTACAATAATGAACGAACTCATCAGGGAAAAATGTGCTGCGGTCGAACACCAATGGAAACATTGTTTCATGGAAAACGGATCTGGGAAGAAAAAATCTGAACTCGATTTAACCTGCCAGATACCCAATAAAAACTGGTAACTGTTAGATTAGGTTTGAGCTAGTATACCTAAATTCGTTTTTAGTTAATCTTTCAATGCTGTAAACTCGTTCTTTTTGGTCTCGCATCTTGTACTCCTTAGGTTGGTTTGGGATGTTTTGGACTGAATTATAACCAAATTTGTGGAAAGGCTCGCATATAGGCGATCCTTTCCACCTGTCCTAAAGGGTAAAATTTAGGGATATGATAACCTACTCGTTTGATAAACTGTAATTATTCTAAATTACGCATTAATAAAGCATAATTCAGATCAATATCTTCGGGAATGGGAATATAAACAATATGACCATCGCCAAGTCCTGCTGGCACTGATTGCCCTTTTCTATTTTCCATACGTTCAATAATAAAAGTGGTATTGCCCTTTGGGGTCATCATTTCAACACTATCGCCGACAGAAAATTTATTTTTTACAATAATTTCAGCGAGACCATTTAATCGCTCACCACTAAATTCACCCACAAATTGTTGTCTATCAGATACTGAATGACTATGTTCATAGTTTTGCATTTCTTCATGCTTATGGCGACGTAAAAAACCCTCGGTATAACCGCGATGAGCAAGCGCATTGAGTTCTTGTAACAAACGAGGATCAAAAGGTTTACCCTCGCTCGCGGCATCAATCGCTTGGCGATATACTTGTGCTGTTCTTGCACAATAATAAAAAGATTTTGTTCGGCCTTCAATTTTGAGTGAATGTACGCCAATTTTAGTCAGGTCGCCTACTAACTCAACTGCTCTTAAATCCTTAGAGTTCATAATATAAGTGCCATGCTCATCTTCAAAAGCTTGCATATATTCGCCTGGGCGCCCAGACTCTTCAAGCATGAATACTTTATTTGTGGTCTGCCCAATACCTAATGTTGGCTCTACTTGTTGCACAGGGATGGGCTCACATTTATGTACAATTTGACCAACTTCGTCTTCTTTGCCTTCAGCAACCTTATATTCCCAACGGCATGCATTAGTGCACGTACCTTGATTGGAATCACGTTTGTTAATATAACCAGAAAGTAAACATCGACCAGAGTATGCCATACATAGCGCTCCATGAATAAATACTTCTAATTCCATTTCGGGCACTTTTTCACGAATTTCAGCAATTTCATCAAGTGATAATTCTCGGGATAATACAACTCGGGTTAAACCCATCTGGTGCCAAAATTTTACTGTAGCCCAGTTAACTGCGTTAGATTGCACCGATAAATGGATTTCCATTTCAGGAAAATGCTCACGAACTAACATAATTAACCCAGGATCAGACATAATAAAAGCATCGGGCTTCATGTTTACAATAGGCTCTAAATCACGAATAAAGGTTTTTAATTTAGAGTTATGTGGGGCAATATTAACTACCACATAAAACTTTTTGCCTTGGGCATGGGCTTCGTTGATCCCAATTGCCAAATTTTCATGATTAAATTCGTTATTGCGAACACGTAGGCTGTAGCGAGGTTGACCAGCATAAACGGCATCTGCCCCATAAGCAAAAGCGTAACGCATATTTTTAAGGGAACCAGCTGGCGAAAGTAGCTCTGGTTTTGCATATAAAGTTGTCATTAAAAAATGCCTCTGATTTCAAGTCAGTATTACTTATTTGTAATAGGTTAAGCAAAATAGGATGGGCATTTTACGCTTTAGCATATCTATTGGCAAATTTATTAGTTACCCTCAATAAACGCCCCTTTATTTTAAAGCGTATTTCTAGCTATTTAGCTTGGTAGTTGACAAGCTAAATAATCTATTTTATTAGCAATTAAAATGACATTATCTGGGAATTTTTTGATATTTCCTTGTTTTCTGAGCATATGATCAATATGTTTATTCAGCAATAATAAGCTATTTTATTAAAAGTTTAGTAGTAGCTTTTTAATCATTATGTGTGTTTAATTTATTAACACATATTACTTTATTTGAAATAACTTTACATATAATTAATGACCCAATATATAAAATACCGATTGAAAAGAATGGTAATTTATAGGCAAAAGATAATGTAAATGTTATGCTTACAGCATGTAAAAGTATATGTTTTCAAACTATTATTTAAAGGTAATTTTATGGCTATCCCTTCTTTTTTAACACTGTATAACGAACTTGTCTCTACCCCGACAATTAGTAATGTCACTAACGAAAAATTGGATTATTCTAACCAACCACTTATCGAGAAGTTAGCTACTTGGTTTGAAGATTTAGGTTTTACTATTGATATTCAGCCTGTCCCCAATACTCGACACAAATTCAACATGCTAGCAACTTATTCAAACAGTGACAATAAAACGCAAGGCGGTTTATTACTAAGTGGGCACAGCGATACGGTTCCTTTTGATGAAGGACAATGGACAAAAGATCCTTTTAAGCTAACTGAAGAAGATAATAAGCTATATGGATTAGGTACTGCCGATATGAAAGGTTTTTTTGCTTTTATTTTAGAAGCGTTACGTGATATTGATCTCAAAAAGTTAAACAAGCCAATTTACGTTCTAGCTACCGCTGATGAAGAAACCTCAATGGCTGGTGCATCATTTTTTGCTAAAAACACCAATCTTCAACCTGACTGTACCATTATTGGCGAGCCAACATCTTTAATACCCATCCGTGCTCATAAAGGGTTTATCTCTAATTCTATAAAAGTAATTGGTAAATCAGGGCATTCTAGTGATCCAGATAAAGGTATTAACGCTATCGAAGTGATGCATTTAGTCATTGAACGCTTATTAGTCCTGAAACAGCAATTTAAACAGCAGTACCACAATGAGGGGTTTAGTGTTCCCTATCCTACATTAAATTTAGGTGTTATTCATGGGGGCGATGCAGCAAACCGTATTTGTGGTTGTTGTGAACTGGTCATCGATATTCGGGTATTGCCTAATAATGATATCGATTCGCTTTATAATACCCTTTGTGACGTACTTCAGCCTGTCATAGATAGATACCCAAATCGGGTTGAAATACAATACGAAGTTTCACCTATTCCAGGTTATGAATGCAAAAAAGATCATCCGGCATTACAGCATATTGAAAAGTTAGTTGGCCATAGTGCCGAAACAGTGAATTATAGTACCGAAGCACCATACTTAAATCAAATCTCACCAACTATTGTGTTAGGTCCGGGATCAATTGAACAAGCACATCAACCCGATGAATTTATTTCATTAGATTTTTTAAAGCCAACCAAAGCAACAATAGAACAATTAATTAAAGATTTTTGTATTTAGAACAGCCGTTTATTCGCCGATCATTTCGGCGAAATTTGTTTAAATTTCAAATGTGGAAAAATCGGTGGCTATTTCGGTATTAGGAAATATATTTTTAGCTTCGCTAACCAATTTATCATTATCATGTAAACTATATCTAGGGCTAATATGCGTCATAATTAGCTTTTTAGCATTAGCTTGCTTGGCTATTGTTGCGGCATGTGTTGTTGTCGAGTGGCCGCGCGCAATGGCTTTATCCGCTAAAGCATGTTCTTGTGTTGCTTCATGCACAAGGACATCAACATCTTTAGCAAGTTCAATCGACGCTTCACAAGGTATTGTGTCACCTAAAATCGCTAATTTCCGACCTTTTTTAAGGTCATTATATAAAATACGATAACCAAAACATGGCACGCGATGTTGTAATAATTTTGCTTCAACTCGAAACTGGTTATCTTCAAAAACGGTACAATCTTTTTCAAGCTCAATAATATTAAGCGGGTAGTTTAACCAAGAATCACTAATTTCAATGACCGTTTCGATAAACTGCTTAATACCTTTTGGACCAACCAAAATTAACGATGATTGATTTTGCATCAAAGATTGGGATGTTAAAACACCGGGTAGCCCAAACAGGTGATCACCGTGTAAATGTGTTAAAAAGAGGATCTCAAGTTTAGAAAGGCTAAATTTGGCTTTTTGCATTTGCATCTGAGTTGCCTCACCGCAATCAAAAAGCCATAAGCGCCCTCTTTCTTGCCTAACATCTAGCACAATACTACTCATGTTACGTTGTGCGGTAGGAGAGCCTGCGCTTGTTCCTAAAAAAGTTAACTTCATAAAAATCTAAATATTTTTGCGTTCAATGGTTTGCTCACCCCAGAACAGCCTATCAGCTTTAGTTTTAGCAAAAGCGAGCTTTAAAACTTCATCACTCCCTTCTGACCAAATCTGCTCAGCTAAAGTTTCGTCATTATTGGCTAATTCAAAAATAGCTTCGGCAATTTCAATAGATGTTTCACGAATAGTAGCCCAAGCTTTGATATCGTGCATTTCTTTTTTACCTACGTTCATTTTGCTACTCCTTTGGGTTGAATTTGATGTAAAATAACCCGATTTATTGCAAAATACAATAGGCAAAATATGTTATGATAATAATTATTTCACCAGCAAAAACCTTAGATTACCAATCACCATTATTAACCTAAAATTATACGCTTCCTCAATTTATTAACTCAACTAAAACCCTCAAAAATAGCGTCGACAATTTCAATAAATATTTCACGAATAGTAGGCCAAGCTTTGATATCGTGCATTTCTTGTTTATCTACGTTCATTTTGCTACTCCTTTGGGTTGAATTTGATGTAAAATAACCCGATTTATTGCAAAATACAATAGGCAAAATATGTTATGATAATAATTATTTCACCAGCAAAAACCTTAGATTACCAATCACCATTATTAACCTAAAATTATACGCTTCCTCAATTTATTAACTCAACTAAAACCCCCCTATAAAAAATTCAAAAATAGCGTCGACAATTTCAATAAATATTTCACGAATAGTAGGCCAAGCTTTGATATCGTGCATTTCTTGTTTATCTACGTTCATTTTGCTACTCCTTTGGGTTGAATTTGATGTAAAATAACCCGATTTATTGCAAAATACAATAGGCAAAATATGTTATGATAATAATTATTTCACCAGCAAAAACCTTAGATTACCAATCACCATTATTAACCTAAAATTATACGCTTCCTCAATTTATTAACTCAACTAAAACCCCCCTATAAAAAATTCAAA
The DNA here is from genome assembly GCF_001690435.1 of Gilliamella sp. Nev3-1. NCBI lineage: Bacteria > Pseudomonadati > Pseudomonadota > Gammaproteobacteria > Orbales > Orbaceae > Gilliamella > Gilliamella sp. Nev3-1. The sequence continues at coordinate 6,689 of NZ_LZHN01000007.1, forward strand.
AATAGCGTCGACAATTTCAATAAATATTTCACGAATAGTAGGCCAAGCTTTGATATCGTGCATTTCTTGTTTATCTACGTTCATTTTGCTACTCCTTTGGGTTGAATTTGATGTAAAATAACCCGATTTATTGCAAAATACAATAGGCAAAATATGTTATGATAATAATTATTTCACCAGCAAAAACCTTAGATTACCAATCACCATTATTAACCTAAAATTATACGCTTCCTCAATTTATTAACTCAACTAAAACCCCCCTATAAAAAATTCAAAAATAGCGTCGACAATTTCAATAAATATTTCACGAATAGTAGGCCAAGCTTTGATATCGTGCATTTCTTGT